>JABURS010000036.1 GCA_014762505.1 Chromatiales bacterium
ATGAGATGCCGGTCTGTCTCACTCTCATGCAAAGGTAAGATCAACCATTTAATCCGCTTACCCTGATTTTGGACCCCGTTCTCTCGCCGAGCATCGCAGTGGAAGCCGGAAAGACCCGAAGGGTTGCGCGCAGGACGCGCGCAATTCTGCAGTCGGGCCATGGACGGCCCGTCTGCAGAACCCCGGCTGGAACGAGAAGCACAGGGCACCCGTAGGGCGAGAGAGTCGGGGTGCCCTTTCTTTTGGTTACTTTGCTTTGGGCAAGCAAAGAAAAGTAACTCGTCCGCGCGCCAAGGAAGCAGAGAAGAAAATCGACACTACCGCGGACGAAACACTCCGTACCCAAATACCCCTCTAGGGTATGAGTACCCGCAACGCCCGGTTGATCGCCTGAAACCTGGCCGTGGAGCCGCCGCGGTCCGGGTGGTGGCGGCTGGCGAGTTCGCGGTAGCGGTGACGGATGGCGGCCTCGTCGACGGGGTCTTCGAGCTCGAACTCGGCCAGGGCGGCGGCACGGCGGTCGTCGCGCAGCATACGCGCGTAGAAGTCGGTGAGCAGGGCCTCGACGTCGCCGGGGCCGGTGGTCTCGAGCTGGTCGAGGTCGAGGTAGTAGGCGCGCAGCGGATCGGGGATGGCCAGGGCGTCGTCGCCCTCGCGGTAGGGATGCAGGCGGATGGCGAGCGGGTCGATGGCGAGGTGTCCGCTGCGGGTGGCCCAGAGTTCGTCGCGCAGCCGATAGAGCGCGTGGAACAGCACGAAGTGCGCACGAAACAGGGCGTGGGTGCCGTCGCGCTTCTCGGGCAGGCCGAACTCGCGCGGGGCGTCGTCCAGCAGACGCAGCAGCTCGTACTCGCGCAGCGGGCCGTCCTGCATCTGAAGCAGGACGTAGACACAGTCGCCCAGGCGCTCGAGATCCTCGGGATCGGGGCGGGTGTTCAAGACGCCTGCGGCTCCTTCACGGCCAGCCCGCTGATGTCGATATCCGGCTCCGGCACCTCGCGCGGCTGCGTGAGCGTGACCCCCGGCTCGGCCATGGTCAGCCCGCTGGTGTCGATGTCGGGTTCGGGCACCGGCTCGTGCTCGACCAGCAGGCTGCCGGGCGCGGCCACGGACAGGTCCGGGGCCTCGGGCACGGTGTAGCTCTCCAGCGGGACCTCCGGGCGCTGCATGAGCCCGGTGTCCAGCGGCAGCGTGCCGGTGGACTCGGCAGGGGGTGTCTCGCGCGGCGGGGTGAGCGGCTGCTCGGGCACGATGTGGGCGACGGCCCCGGCCTTCTGCATGGCGAGCTGGTACTTCTTCGCCGTGGCCTCGTCCAGGCGGCGCTTGATGGGCACGCCCTTGGGATTGAACAGCGCGGCGGCGCGCGCGGCGTCCACCTTGAACATCTGCGCCAGCCGGGCCTTGACCGTCTCCGTATCCTGGCCCTCGGCGACCTCGCCCCGGAAAACGACGGAATACAGCGCGTCGCTCATGTTCGCATCCTGTGCAGTGGTTACCCGACCTGTTGTTGTACCGAAGCGCAGGCGGGACTGCAAACGGCAATGCCGCAGAATGCGAGGGATGACGCGGGGCGGGGCCGAACCGGGCCGGCCCCGCCGCTCGATTCCTACGGCCTCAGCCGTGCTGCCAGAAGCGGCTGATCCAGGAGCGCTTTTCCCAGGTGGGACGGGCGCCGCGTTCGAGGAAGAAGGGACTGTAGAGCTGGTCCTCCTCCATGATGTGGCGGGTGAGCCACTTCTTGAGGAAGTGCATGAGCTCGAAACTGGCCGAGGAGCCGGTGCGCTCTACCTTGTCGCACATGGCCTCGAGCTCCGCGATCAGCTTCTCGTGATGGGCCTTGTGCTCCTCGTAATCCGGGTAGCCGAGGATGCGCATCAGGCTCTCCTCGACGGTGAAGTGGGTCTTGGTGTATTCGCGCAGCCGCGACAGGATGCCCAGGGTCACCTCGCCTGCGTGGCGGTTGACGATGGCTTCGTGCAGCTGGTTCAGCAGGTCGATCAGGATCTTGTGCTGTTCGTCGATTTCCTGGATGCCGACGCTGAGGTTGTCCGACCAGACGATCAATTCCGACATAATCGTTATATCCCTTTGTCTTGCGATGTGTGGGGCCACGATTATTAGCAAACGCTAATGTTCGGTTCTTGACCTGGATCAATCCGACCCGGCATCCCCCTCGAGCAACACCGCCAGCGCCTGGCGCAGGGCGGCGATGGCCTCGCCCCGGCCCGACAGACCGAGGCGTGCCACGATCTCGGCCCAGTCGGCGCCCTCCAGCACCCGGGCCTGCAGCAGCTCGCGCTGCGCCCGCCCCAGCCGCGCGGCCCACTGTGGGTCCGCCAGGGCCCGCCGGAGAAAGGGATACAGCACCCCCAGGGCATCGTCGATGCCAAAGCCTGCCCGGGCCACGGCCTCGAGCAGGCGCCGCTCCTGCGCCGCGTCTCCGGCATACGTCACTTCCGCCGTGTCCGCGCGCAGGACCCCGGCCAGGACAGGGTCGATGTCGCGCAGCGGCCCGGCGAGCAGCCGCGGCAGCAGGCGGGCGTAGTGGCCTCGCGCCCGGGCCAGCAGCTGCCCGCCGGCCGGCGACAGGGCCGCGAGCAGCAGGGCCGAATGGCTGCCGCTGGCCGCCTCGCGGCTGAGCCCCAGGCGCACCGGCGCCAGTCCCGCCCGCCCCCAGAAATGCAGCAGCCCGGTCGTGGCGCCAAAGCTCGTGCCGAACCAGTCGAGCCCAGCCTCGCGGGCGGCGGCCAGCAGCTGCCCGATCAGCCGGCTGCCGATGCCCCGCCCCTGCACGGCCGGGTGCACGGCGATGCGCAGCACCCGCTCGCCGACGAGCGCCGCACCCTCCGGCAGGCCGAGGTGGGCGGCCAGCGACTGGGGGATGAGATGTCCCCGCGGCCGGCGCTCGCCGCGAAACACGGCCCCGGCCAGCCCCGGTGCCAGCCCGCCCTCGCGGGCGCCGAGGGCGCAGGCGACCACGTGCCCCCGGTGGCGCGCCACCCACACCGAGACGTTCGGCCCGTCCAACAGGTGGCGGAGGTCGTAGGGGCGGGTGCGGTAATGGGCCAGCACCAGCAGGCCGAAGAGTTCGTCGAGCAGGGCATCGTCGTCGGCCAGCCGGTCGCGGTCCAGGCGCTCGATGGCGAGCGCCGCCGGGTCGAGACCGGCCAGGGCCCCGGCCGGGGCCGGCTCGGCATCCAGGGCGAGCACGCGGCCCACCCAGGCCTCCATCGGGTCACCGGCCGCCCAGCGCACCGGCTCGGCGAGTGTCATCTCGCGCCAGTCCGGCGTCTCGCGCTCCAGTACCTGGCGAAAGCGCACGGCAAAGCCCCGCCCCGTGCCCTCGTAGCCGTGCACCGTGGTGGCGAAGACGATGCGCGGGAAACGCGCGAGCAGGGCGGTGAGCAGGGGCACGGGGATGGCGGCGGCCTCGTCCACCAGCAGCAGGTCGGCGCCCAGGCCGGGGGCCGCGAGCAGGGCATCGGGGGCGAGGAAGCGCAGCTCCGCGCCGCCGGCCGCCAGGGGGCTGCGTGCGGCCGCATCGATACCCAGCCCGGCGGCGGCCCGGGCGAAGACGTTGGCCGCCGCCTCGGCGCGCGGCGCGGTGACGAGGATCGTCACCGGTCCCCGGCGCATACAGGCGGCCGCCGCCAGGCCCAGGGCGCTGGACTTGCCCCGGCCGCGGTCGGAGACCAGCACCAGCGGGCGGCGCGGCGGGCCGTCCACGACCCCGACTATGGCCGCCACGGCGCGGTGCTGGTCGTCGGTACGGGGGCCTGTCCGGGGTGGCAGGGGCGGGGGGACGCCGAGCACCGGGAGCGCCTCGCCCCGCTCGGGGTTGATCGTGGTCACGGCCGGGTCGGCGGCGGTGAGGCGGGCGGCGCGGCGCAGGAAGCGGCCGGCCAGATCGGCCATCGTCCAGGGCGCGACCAGCACGCGTTCGGCGTCGGGATCGGCATAGCCCGGCCAGTCGGACAGCGGCGGGGCAAGCAGCAGCAGGTGGCCGCCGCCGCGCACGGTGCCGGCCGTGGCGCCCAGGGCGTCCGGGTCGAGGCCGGACCAGGCATCGAAGACCAGGGCGTCGAACTCGCCGCCCAGCACGGTCCCGGCGCGCGTGGCATCGATGCGGTTCGTGCCGGCGGGGGCGGCATCGCCCACCCAGAGCTGGCGGTGGGCGGGGATGGCGGCGAGCATGCGTTCGGCCGCGGCGCGGGCAACCGCGCCATCACCCGCGAGCAGCCAGACGCGGCGATGCAGCGGGTGCGCTGGCATCATGCCCCGGGGCCGGGCCGCGCGAAGACGGTGACCTCCTCGCGGTCGTGGTAGAGCTGCCGGCAGGCCAGCCGGTAACCCGGGCCCAGCGTCGCCAGCCCGCCTTCCACCCGGGCGAGGCAGGCCTTGAGCTCGGGGTAGCGCTTCTTCATCGGCAGCTTGAGGTTGAACAGGGCCTGGCGGGCCATGCCGCCGGCCAGCCAGTCGGCCATGAGCGCGGCCACCCGCGCGGGCTTTTCCACCATGTCGCAGACCACCCAGTCCACCGGGCGCTCGGGGCGGAAGCGAAAGCCGTCCTCGCGCCGGTGTTCGACCAGCCCCGAGTCCATCAGGGTGGCGTCCATGGGGCCGTTGTCCACGGCGATCACCTTCAGGTGCCGGCGCACCAGCTGCCAGGTCCAGCCACCCGGCGCGGCACCCAGGTCCACGGCGGTCATGCCCGGGGCCAGCAGCCGGTCACGCTCGGCCTCGCTGAGGAAGTGCAGCAGCGCCTCCTCCAGCTTGAGCGTGGAGCGGCTGGGGGCCTCGCGCGGGAAGCGCAGGCGCGGGATGCCCATGGGCCAGGGCGAGGCGTTGCCGGCCGGGGCGTAGCCCGCCACGGCGTGGGTGGAGCCGAGGAAGGCGACATGCAGCTGCAGCTCGCCGGTGCGCGTCAGCAGGCCGCGTTTCTTCAGTGCCGATTCCAGCGGCGGCTGGAGCTTGCGGCACAGGCGCTGCAGCTCCTTGGCCTCGTTGGTGTCCGGGGTCTCGAGCAGCAGCGTGCCGCCGGCGGCCGGCGATCCGGCCAGGGCCGTGATGATCGGGGTGATGCGGTCGTGGGCCGGGAGGTCGTCGTGCGCGGCCAGTACCTCGAACCACTGGCGGGTGAAGATCAGGTCATCGAGGCGCAGGCGGTCGATGAGCCGCTGGTCCTCGGCGTAGTATTCGAAGATCGCGAAGGCCGTATCCGGCCGTGCCCTGCAGTATCCGGCGAAACCGAGGGCCGCGGCCCGCTCCTGGATCTCCGCCGCGCACTCGCCCTCGAAGCCGGGCCGGCAATGCAGGAACAGGGCCGGCATCGACCGTCAGGCGCGGCCGACGTTGGCGTCCGTAGGGGCGTGGTAGTACTCGCTGTCCTCGGCGAACTGCCGCACCCAGCGCTGCAGCTCCACCATGCGGTGCTCGGCGGTGCTCACGGGCTCGCAGTCCTCACAGCGCGGATCGCCGCAGGGCTGGCGGGAGAACAGCCAGTAGTGGATGGCGCCCGCCAGCAGGCCGTCGGCCACGTCCCAGGGATCGGCCTCGGGATCGGCCTCGGTGATGCGGTTGGCCAGGTCGACGACGTCCTGTGCGGCGAGGTTGAAGGGGTCGGTGGGCTGGTTCATGGTCGGTACACAGGGTGGCGGGGAGGGATCCGGGTCTCATTGTACCAGAGCCGCGCCGGGACAGGCGCGCGGCGCAGGTGTAGCATGTTGCGCCGAGACCACCGCCAACCGCCGCCATGACCCCCGACCGCGTCCGCAAGCTCCGCGAGACCCTGGCCCGCCGCCAGCCCGATCTCACCGTGCTCATGGCCGGTGTGCACAAGCCCCACAACCTCGCGGCCGTGCTGCGCACCTGCGATGCGGTGGGCGTGCTCGACGCACATGCCGTCACCGAGCCCGAGGTGCTCTCGCGCAACCCCAACGCCGGCGCCGGCTCCCGGCGCTGGGTGAAGGTGCGTCGCCATGACGACACCGCCGGTGCCCTCACCGCCCTGCGTGCCCAGGGCCTTCGCCTGGTCGCCGCCCATCCCGACCCGGCGGCCAGGGACTTCCGCGCCATCGACTACACCCGCCCCACCGCCCTGGTGCTGGGGGCCGAGCTCGAGGGCCTGGACGCCGCCACCCTGGCCGCCTGCGACGAGACCATCGTCATCCCCATGCTCGGCATGGTGCAGTCGCTCAACGTCTCCGTTTCCGCCGCCCTGGTGCTCTACGAGGCCCAGCGCCAGCGCCTGGCCGCCGGTCTCTACGACCGCTGCCGCATCGATGACGCGACCTTCAACACCCGGCTGCTCGAATGGGCCCATCCCCAGGTGGCCCATCGCTGCCGCATGAAGCAGATCCCCTACCCGCACATCGACCCCGAGACGCTGGATATCGTGGTGGAGAAGGGCACGGCCTTCGCCGAGCTGCTGGTGGACAGGGAATAGGAGGCGCAAGTCGTCATGCCCATGCCCCCGGCAGGCGGCCAGCCCTCTGGCCGATGGGCGTTCGTCAGGCAGGGCCGTTATCGCCGGGAGGGCTCGGCTCCCACCACGCAAAAGGCCCGGGGCAATGGCCCGGGCCTTTTGTCACAGGTACCTCTCTATACCCTCGGTGTGCCCTGCGGCACGACCAACCGGGGATTCGGCCCGGCGTGAGGCAATAGGCCCCTCACGCCTGAGGCCTCACCCCCACGTCCCCTCAGAAGCGCACACCGCCGCCGAGCATGACCACCCAGGGGTTGATGTCCACGTCCACCTCGTAGGTATCGGCACCGGCCTCGATGGTGGCGGTGGTGTCGATGGCCATGTAGTAGAGGCTGCCGCCGAGGAACCACTGGTTATTCAGGTCGTAGTCCATGCCGGCCTGCACGGCCCAGCCCCAGGAGTCGTCGAGGCTGACGTTGGCCCCGTTGAAAGCGCCCTGGCCTTCCTCGTCGAAGAAGGTGGTGTAGTTGATGCCGGCGCCGACATAGGGGCGCAGTGCGCCCTGGCTGGCGAAGTGGTACTGCAGCGAGACGGTGGGCGGCAGATGCTTCACCTCGGCGATCTTGCCCGCCGCCGACAGGCTGCCGTCGCCTTCCACGTCGTGCGAGAAGGGGGTGGCGGCCAGCACCTCGACGCCGAGGTTCGAATCGAGCATGTAGGTGAAGCTCGCGCCCAGGGCCAGACCGTCTTCCACTGTCACGCCGCTGTTGGCAATGGCGGTGCCGTTCAGGCTCACCGCACTGCTGTCGTCGTTGGGCAGGACCCAGGTCGGCCCGAAGCGGACCAGGATGTCACCGGCCTCCAGGGCCAGGGCGGGGGTGGTGGCCAGCGCCACGGCACCGGCAAGGGCAAGCTTGTTCCAGACGTTCATCGTATCTCTCCCCTGTAATGGGATGGCTGGTAGTCGATGGCCCACGGCTGGCGGCCATGGGGCGACCTTAAGCCCTACGATTCTTCTGGATATTGACGCGGATCAAGAAATATTAGGGTTTGCTGAAATAGTGAGGAGTGAGGCGAGCGTGCCTCACTCCTCTCGTCGATGCCTACTCGATGAAGGCCAGGCGGTCGGCCACGGCGTCGATGCCGGCCTGGGCGCAGGCGGCATCGATGTCGCCACCCGGGGCGCCGCTCACGCCGACGGCGCCGAGCATGTAGCCACCGCCCTGGATGGGCAGGCCGCCGTCGAGCATGATGATGCCCTCGACGTGGTTCATCTCCATGCGGATGTCGCCGCGGTTCTTGACGAAGTCACCGGAGGACACGCCGGACATGATGACGGCGTTGGCCTTCTCCTCGGCGATGCTGATGGTGTGGCGTGCGGCCAGGGTGTCGCGCATCACGGCCATGGTGTTGGCGGCGCGGTCGACCACCACGGCGCTGGCCTGGTAGCCCTTCTCGCGGCAGGCGAGCATGGCCTCGCGGGCGATATCGCCGGCCAGCTCCGCCGTCATCTGGCGCACGGTGATGACGTCGTCGGCCAGCACCGGCTGGGCGGCCACGGCCAGCAGACCGGCGGCGGCGAGGGACTTCAGCATGTTCTTCATGGGACTCTCCTCGGTGTGTCTTGCAGGGGGATGAAACACCGTGAGAGTCTAGCGGGCCCGGCGGCCGGCGTTTATGTGCATGCGCACAGTCGTGGACCGCGCGCATGACCCCGGAGGGGCATGACGCGGCCGCGTGCAGCGGGTGTAGAATCGGTGGCCATGAGCGACCCCATCATCAGCGCCCGCGGCCTGGACAAGCGCTACGGCGACTTTCACGCCGTGCAGGGCATCGACTTCGACGTGCCGCGCGGACGCTGCTTCGGCTTTCTCGGCCCCAACGGCGCCGGCAAGACCACCACGCTGCGCATGCTGCTGGGCCTCACGCCCATGAGCGGCGGCGGCCTCTCGGTATTCGGCCTGCCCATGCCGGCCGAGGCGCGCGCCGTGCGCGCCCGCACCGGCGTGGTGCCACAGGCCGACAACCTCGACCCGGACTTCAGCGTGGCCGAGAACCTCGCCATCTACGCCTCCTACTTCGGCATCCCGCGTGCCGAGGTGGCCCCGCGCATCGAACGCCTGCTGGCCTTCGCCGCCCTCACCGAGCGGCGCGATGCCCGCACCGACTCGCTCTCCGGCGGCATGCAGCGCCGGCTCACCATCGCCCGCGCCCTGATCAACGACCCGGAACTGGTGGTGCTCGACGAGCCCACCACCGGGCTCGACCCGCAGGCCCGCCACGTGATCTGGAGCCGGCTCAGCGACCTGCGCGACCGCGGCACCACGCTGATCCTCACCACGCATTACATGGAAGAGGCCGAGCGGCTCTGCGACGAGCTGGTGATCATGGATCACGGCCGCATCCTCGATCAGGGCTCGCCGCGTGCGCTCATCGACCGGCACGTGGAGCCCGACGTCATCGAGGTACGCGGCGAGGCCAGCCGCCAGCTCATCGCCCTGGCCGAGGGCGTGGGCTGCCGCGTCGAGCAGATGAGCACCAGCAGCTACTGCTACACCCGCGAGCCCGGCGCCCTTCTGGAGAAGCTGCGCAACGAGCACGGGCTGACCTTCCTGCACCGCCCGGCGGGCCTGGAAGACGTGTTCCTCAAACTCACCGGCCGGGAGCTGCGCGACTGATGACGAACTGGCGACTGCCCACCGTCCGACGCGGCGCGCTGGCCGTATGGCGCCGCAACCTGCTGGTCTGGCGCAAGCTGATCGGCCCGGCCATCGTGATGAACTTCGGCGAGCCGGCGCTCTACCTGCTGGGGCTGGGCTTCGGGCTGGGGCACTTCGTCGGCGAGATGTCGGGCATGCCGTATCTCGCCTTCCTCGCCTCCGGCATCATCGCCTCCTCGGCCATGACCACCGCCACCTTCGAGGGCATGTACTCGGTGTTCACGCGCATGGTGCCGCAGCGCACCTACGAGGCCATCCTCGCCAGCCCGCTGGAGATCGATGACATCCTCGCCGGCGAGATGCTGTGGTGCGGCACCAAGGCCGCCATGAGCGGCATCGCCATCCTCATCGTCGCCGCCCTGCTCGGCGTGGCCGAGGGCTGGCAGTCGCTGCTGGCCATCCCTGTGGTGTTCCTCGTCGGCCTCACCTTCGCCGGGCCGGCCATGATCATGAGCGCGCTGGCGAAGAACTACGACTTCTTCAGCTACTACTTCGTGCTGGTGATCACGCCCATGTTCATCGTCTGCGGCGTGTTCTACCCCATCGACACCCTGCCCGGGATCGTGCAGGGCGCCGTCTACCTGCTGCCGCTCACCCACGCGGTGGAGCTCGCCCGCCCGCTGGTGGCCGGCGGCGAGCTCGCCCGGCCGGTGACCAACCTGGCCGTGCTGCTGGGTTATGCCGTGGTGAGCTATTACCTCGCCGTGGTGCTGGTGCGGCGGCGGCTGATGGTGTGAGGCGGCCTAGCGGGTCTCCATGCGCAGCAGGCTCGCCAGCTGGGCACGGTTGTGGATGAGGTCGGCCAGGGTATAGCGGTCGAGCACCGCGAGGAAGGCGTCGCGCGCCTCGTTGAGCACGCCCTTGAGACGACAGGCAGGCGCCACGGGGCAGTAGGGGTCGGTGCAATTGATGACATCAAGGGTGGCCTCGGTGTCGCGCACCACCGCCCCGAGGTTGATCTCTCCAGGCTCGGCGCCGATGCACAGCCCGCCCCCCTTGCCGCGGATGGTACGCACGTAGCCGAGCTGGCCCAGCCGGTGCACGATCTTCACCAGGTGGTTGCGCGAGATCTCGAAGCGCTCGGCGATCTCGTTAATGGTGCTGCGCCGCTCCGGCGGCTGGATGGCGAGAAAGATCAGTACACGCAACGAATAGTCGGTATAGCGGGTCAGCTGCATTGAGATCCGGCATCAGGTCTTGGCCGGCGCGGTCGGCAGGAACACATCCGCGCAGATCGCATCCATGCGCGCTCCTGCCAGAAATATACGCCTTCTCAGCTGATTGACCAATTCCGGCGCGCCGCAGAGGTAGCTGTGCCAGCCGCTGAAGTCGCCGATGGTCTCCACCACCAGTTCGGCCAGGGGGCGCGTGTCCACCGCCGTGCAGCCCTTGGGGCGCAGCACGCTGGCGTGGTAATGCAGGTTGTCGTGCGCCTCGGCCAACTCCGCCAGCGCCTGATGCAGGTACAGTCCCTCGCAGCCCACGGCCCCGTGCATGACGCGGATCTCGCCCTGGTGCCCCTGGCGCAGGGCCTCGCGCACGATGCCCCACAGCGGCGCCAGTCCGGTGCCGGTGGCGACCAGCAGCAGATTGGCCTCGCGCAGCGCCGGCGTGTAGTAGCAGCTGCCGGCCGCCTCCTGTACGTCCAGACGATCGCCCGGCCGCGCCTCCCCAGCCAGCCAGCCGCTGAACTGCCCGTCCGCGATCACGCGGATATGAAACTCCAGCGACTGGCCCTCGCCCGGCAGGCTCGCCAGCGAATAGCTGCGCCCGAGCTGCGCGTCGCGCCATAGCGTGACGTACTGGCCGGGGCGGTAGTCCAGCGGCGTGTCGGGCGTGAGCCGCAGGCGGATGACGTCGCCGCCCAGCGGCTCGATGGCAGAGATGGTCGCCGGTGTGCGCAGGCTGCCGGCCGCCGGCAGCTCCAGCACCATGTCGGCCTCGGGCACGCAGCGACAGGCCAGCAGGTAGTCCTGCTCGGCCAGTGCGGGCTTGAGGCCCGCCTGCGCCGTGGCCGGAATGACGCCCTCGCGCGCCCGCATCAGACAGCTCTGGCACACGCCGGAACGGCAGCCATGGGGCACGGCGAGGTCTTGCCGGAGGAGGGCCTCCAGCACGGTCTCGCCGTCCTGCGTGGTGACGGCCTGGCCGTCGAAGCGCAGCGTCGCCATGCAGGCCTACCGGTTCAGCACGTCGTCGCGCGCGCCGTTGGCGATCGCGGCCACCTGCTCGATGTCGGCCGGATCGGCGCCCAGCTCGGCCAGGGTGGAACCCAGGTGCTCGATGACGGCGTCCACGTGGCTGTCGTTCAGGCCGCGCGCGACCAGGTGCCTGTGGCCCTCGCGCATGTCCTGGCCGGTGTACTGGTTCGGGCCGCCGAAGACCATGGTGAGAAAGGCCTTCTGCTTGTTGGCCTGGCGCTCCATGTCCACGTCGTCGAAGAAGCCGTTGATGCGCTCGTCGGTCAGCACCTTGCGGTAGAAGATGTCCACGGCCTGGTCGATGGCGGCGGCGCCGCCGAGACGTTCGTAGAGGGTCGTCATGGGGATTCCTCGAAGGTATATATGAAATGGAGCTAATAATCTAATATAAGCTGCTTCTTATATGCAAGTTATTATGAGTGGAATAGACAACACTCTATAAGTCGCTGAATTTCCATTGATTTCACTTGACACACCCCGGCATGCACAGCAAAGATGCACGTATTCGCACCATTTCGGTGCAGTATTCCGCCACCCAGGACGGTCTGCCCATGCAACGACTCCTACGCCTGTTCGCCGGTGATTTTCTCGACACCACCAACCACTTCGACAAGCTCGTCGCCCTGGTCGGTGGCGTGATCGGGCTGTATCTCTCGCTGGAGGTGGCCGCCTCGGTGCTCGAGGGCGGCGCGCTCGCGGGCCTGGTCCTGGCCTCGCTGGGGGCGACGGCGGTACTGGTCTTCGCCGTGCCGCACGGGGCGCTCTCCCAGCCCTGGAACGTGCTGGGCGGACACGGCATCTCGGCCCTGGTCGGCGTGACCCTGCAGCTGCTGGTGCCCCATCCCCTGCTGGCCGCGGCGCTGGCCGTGGGCCTGGCCATCTGGGCCATGCACTACCTGCGCTGCATCCACCCGCCCGGCGGGGCCACGGCGCTGTTCGCCGTGCTCGGCGGGGCACAGGTGGAGGCGCTGGGCTATGGCTACGTGCTGCACCCCGTGCTCTCCAGCGTGGCGGTGATGACCCTGGTGGCCGTGGCGGTGAACTACCCCTTCGTCTGGCGCCGCTACCCGGCCACGCTGGCACCGCCCCCGCCGGCCACGCACCAGGCCGTGGGCAAGGCCCTGGAGCGCGGCGGCCTGAGCTTCGAGGACCTGGAGTACGCCATGCGCGAGCTCAATCTCTACCTCGACATGACCGAGGACGACATGGCCCGCCTCTACCTGCTGGCCCGCCGTCACCACGAGGAGGCCGACCACGTCGCCGCAGCAGACATCCGCGTCGGCGAGTGCTACAGCAACGGACCGGTGGGGTCCGACTGGGTGGTACGCAAGGTGATCGGCCTGGGCGAGGACGACCGCGTGGTCTACCGCGAGATCTGCGGTCCGGGCACGCCGGAGAACGGCGGCACCGCCAGCCGCGAGGACTTCGCGCGCTGGGCGCACCATCGCGTGGACCCGGGCCAGATCCGCAACGGCAAATAACCCGCTCCGGCCCGCCGGCCGGGGCGAAGCCCAAGGGCCATCTGGGGTAGAATCCGGGCACGCCACCCTGCCCGACCATCAGGACCCTGCCCCATGTCCAGCCTGCGCTTCTTCGCCAATGCCCCCCGCCACATGGAACCCCTGCTGGCCGAGGAGCTGCGCGCCCTGGGGGTGGCGAACGTCAGCGAGACCCGCGGCGGCGTGCACTTCGAGGACACGCTGGCCACCGCCTATCGCGTCTGCCTGTGGTCACGCATCGCCAATCGCGTGCTGCTGGAGCTGGCCCGCTTCCCCGCCGAGACCCCGGAGGCCCTGTATGCCGGGGTGCAGGCCATCGACTGGTCGGCGCACTTCGACGTCGCCCAGACCTTCGCGGTCAACGCCATCACCGCCCGCTCGCAGATCGACCACAGCCAGTTCGCCGCCCTCAAGGCCAAGGACGCCGTGGTCGACCAGTTCCGCGACCGCTGCGGCGAACGCCCCTCGGTGGACACCCTCCGGCCGCAGATCGGCATCAGTGTGTATCTCTACCGCGACCAGGCCACCGTCGGCCTGGACCTGGCCGGCGATTCGCTGCACCGGCGCGGCTACCGCGAGGAAGGGGCGAGCGCGCCACTGAAGGAGAACCTGGCCGCCGCCATCCTGCTGCGCGCCGGCTGGCCCGCGATCGCCGCGAACGGCGGCACGCTCATCGATCCCATGTGTGGCTCGGGCACCCTGCCCATCGAGGCCGCGCTGATGGCGGCCGACTGCGCCCCGGGGCTGACCCGCCCGCACTGGGGCTTCAGCGCCTGGAAGCAGCACGACCCCGCCGCCTGGGCGGACCTGGTCGAGGAGGCGCAGCGCCGCCGCGCGGCGGGTCTCGAGAGACTCCCGTCCATCCGCGGCTACGACCGGGACCCGCGGGCCCTAGAGGCCGCCCGGCACAACCTGGAGCGCGCGGGGCTGACCGGCCGCATCATTTTCGAGCGTGCCGAGCTGGCCGACTGCGCCCCGCTGCCCGCCGACCGGCCGGGGCTGTTCGTGGTCAATCCCCCCTACGGCGAACGCCTGGGCGAGGACTCGGAACTGCCCGGTCTCTACGCCGACATCGGTCGGGTGCTGCGCGAACGCTTCAGCGGCTGGCAGGCGGCCGTGTTCACCGGCAACCCGGACCTGGCCGGCAACATAGGCATCCGCTTCAGGAAGACCAACACCTTCTTCAACGGCCCCATCGAGTGCCGGCTTTACAGCTACGAGGTGAGCGAGGCCAACCTGTCCCGGCGCCTGCCGCGCGCCGTCCCGCCCGAGGAACGCAGCGAGAACGCGCAGGCGCTGGCCAACCGCCTGGTGAAGAACGCGAAGCACCTCGCCCGCTGGCTGAAGCGCGAGGACGTCCACTGCTATCGGCTCTACGACGCGGACATCCCGGAGTACGCCCTGGCCATCGACGTGTACGAGGGAGAGAAACGCTGGGTGCACGCGCAGGAATACCAGGCGCCGAAGACGGTGGACGAACAGAAGGCGCGCCTGCGTCTGCGCGAGGCCATCGGCGTGATCCTGGAGGTGCTGGCGATCCCGGAGGAACAGCTCTTCCTCAAGCTGCGCCAGCGGCAGAAGGGCCGTGCCCAGTACGAGAAGCTGGCCGAGAACCGGCACTTTCACGAGGTGCAGGAGGGCCCCTGCCGGCTGCTGGTGAACTTCGAGGACTACCTCGACACCGGGCTGTTCCTGGACCACCGCATCACGCGGCAGCGCATCGGCGAGCTGGCTGCGGGCAAGCGCTTCCTCAATCTCTTCGCCTACACCGGTGCGGCCACGGTGCACGCCGCCCGCGGCGGGGCGGCGGCCACCACCACGGTGGACATGTCAAAGACCTACCTGGCCTGGGCCGAACGCAACCTGCGCCTGAACGGCTTCAGCGGCCCGGCGCACGAGTTCGTGCAGGCCAACTGCCTGGAGTGGATACGCCACAACCCCTACCGGCGCGAGTTCGATCTCATCTTCCTGGATCCGCCGAGCTTCTCCACCTCCAAGCGCATGGAGGGCACCTTCGACGTGCAGCGCGACCACGTGGCGCTCATCACCGACACCATGAAGCTGCTGGTCGAGGACGGCACGCTGGTCTTCTCCAACAACCTGCGCCGCTTCCGCCTGGATCAGGCGGCCCTCGCCGACTTCGTCATCGAGGACATCACCCGCGCCACCCTGCCACCGGACTTCGCGCGCAACCCGAAGATCCATCACTGCTGGACGATACGCTGGCAGGCCTAGCGGATCGCCGGGCGGGACCAGGAACGCCAGGGGCGCCGACAGGACGGGCACACGCGGCGCACTGCCACCGCGGCCCAGACGGTGAGGGCGATGGCCGGCAGGATGAGGAAGGGATAGAACCCCTGCGAGAGAAAGGCCAGCGGCACCACCCACAGCAACCCGGCGAGCACGGCGATATGGGTGTTCGTCCAGCGCGGCGCCCCCGCGTAACCACAGTGCGGGCAGTGGCCTCGCATGCTATTTCGGCCTCACCCGTTTCATGAATTCCCACACCGGCAGGGCCGCCATGCCGCCCACCAGCCCCGCGAGGTAATCGGGCAGCGCGGCATTGAACAGTCCCTGCCAGACCAGGCCGGCCAGAAAGCTCAGCACCAGCATGGCCACGACGGTGACGAGCAGGCGTTGCCACAGGGGCAGGCGGGGATGACGTGTCGTGCTCATGACAACCTCACAGTGATTGCAGATAGGCCAGCATGCGGCGGCGCATGTCCGCGTCGGGCAGGCGGCCGCGCCCCGCGCCCATGTTCTCCTCGAGATGGGCCACCCGGGTGGTGGCCGGGATCGCACAGGTCACCGCCGGGTGGGAGACGATGAACTTGAGGAAGAACTGCGCCCAGTTCGCGCAGTCGATCTCGCCCGCCCAGGGCGGCAGCGGCCGGCCCTGAATCCCGTTGAACAGGCTGCCGCCGCGAAACGGGCGGTTGACGATCACCGCGATGCCGCGCTCGGCGGCCAGCGGCAGCAGCCGGCGCTCGGCCTCGCGATCGATGACGTTGTAGGTGAACTGCACGAAGTCCAGCGGCTGGCTGAGCATGATCTGCTCTAGCTCGTCGTGCCGCCGGCCGTGCGAGGTGGTCACGCCCAGATAGCGGATACGCCCCTCGGCCTTCCAGGCCTTGAGCGTCTCCAGGTGCTCGCGCCACTGCACGAGGTTGTGCACCTGCTGCAGGTCCAGCCGCTCCAGCCCCCACAGGCGCAGGGAATCGGCCATCTGCCCCGCGGCCGTCGCCACACCGGGCGTCCAGACCTTGGTGGCGGAGAACAGGCCCTGGGGATGGCCCAGGCGCTGCAGGCACCAGCCCACCACGGCCTCGGCCTCGCCGTACATGGGCGAGGAATCGATCAGCCCGCCACCCGCCGCGAAGAAGGCCTGCATCACCGGCAGACGCTGCGCCGGCTGCTGGACATCGAAGGTGAGCCAGGTCCCCAGGCCGATCACCGGCAGGCGCTCGCCGGTGGCGGGGATGGGCCGCGTGATCACGGCGGCGGCCGCCGCCGGCAGCCGCGGCAGCACGCCGGCCAGCCCCATGCCCGCCAGGACGGCGAGCAGGCGGCGGCGACGCGGATCGAACGGGCTCATGCAACCTCCGTGGCCGCGCCACTGGCGCGGGCGGCATGGACGATGCGATCAGCCTACAGCGACAGCGTGGCCAGGTCGACGGGGACGTCTTCGGGATTGACCCCGCCCTGGATGCGCCAGGCGTTGCCCCCCTCGCGCTCCACCATGCTGGCCAGGTTCACCAGCGGGCGGCGCTGATAGGCATTGCCCTCGGCGTCCAGCAGCAGCATCACCACGGGCAGCAGGCGGTGCTTGGCATTGTTGGAGGCGACGATGGCGATCTGCCCGGAGTGCAGGCGCACCAGCGTGCCCACGGGATAGATGCCGATGCACTTGATGAAGTCCTCCATGAGGCCTGCACCGAAGTGGGTGGGCGCCTCCTTGAGCATCAGTGCCAGGGCATCGTTGGGCGGCATGCGGAAATCGTAGGCCGTGTCATGCGTGAGGGTGTCGTACATCTCGGCGATGGCGACGATGCGCGCGGGCTGCTTGAGCTCCTCGCCCTCCAGGCCGTCGGGATAGCCCATGCCGTCCACCCGCTCGTGATGGTGGCGGATGATGTCCAGCGCCTCGGCCGGCATGCCCGGCACCAGGCGCATCACGTTATAGCCCTCGACGGTGTGCAGCTTGACCTTGTCGTACTCCTCGTCGGTCAACGGCCCTTCCTTGTTGAGGATCGCGGGATCGATACGCACCTTGCCGATGTCGTGGAACAGCCCGCCGATGCCGGTCGCGTGCACCAGCTCGTCGGGCAGCCCCAGATAACGGGCGAACAGGGTGGAGATCACGCAGGCGTTCACCGAGTGGGCGGCGGCGGAGGCATCGGCACGCTTCAGCTGGCAGAGCCAGAGCGAGGCATCCGCGCTCACCGCGATGGAATCGATGATCGTCTCCACCAGCACCCTGGCCTCTTCCAGGCCCACGTTGCTGCCCAGGCGCGCATCCTCCATCACCTTGTCGATGTAGGCATGCAGGTCCTCGCGCGCCCGTTCGGCGCGGGTGATCTCGCGGGTGAAGTCCACCACGATGGGATCGTCCGCCTTCTCGCCTGCGCCGCGGCCCCTCTCGTTGACCTCGCGCAGCCGGGCAATGCCCTTGAGCTGTCGCTCGCGGCTGCCCTCATCGGTGGAGCGCATCACGTCGATGAAGACATGCCGGCAATGCCGGGCAATCTCCCGGATGTCGTCCTCGGACTCGATGCTGATGCCCTCGAGCAGGAACGGGGTCTCCAGCCAGGGTCGATCCAGATCGCAGACATACATACCCACTGCAAGCTCGTCGACGCTCAGGCGCTGCTTCATCACCTTCATGGACGTCCTGCCCCCGGTAACCATCATTTGTTGTAGATGGGACGATACTTAAGCCCGCCGGGGCGGCAAGTCAACCACGCGCAGGACGCGCGCGCACAAACCACCGACGAAACCCGGACATGTGTCAGGCCTGCCGGCGTTGTGCTTCCTGACCGGGTAAATAGCCGAGCGCCTGCAGGGAGTCACCCAGCTCGTCATCGAAGACCTGCATCTGCGCCGGGTGCATCTCGCGCAGATAACGGGCACGCGACTGTGTGGTGACGTGCTGGTGTTCGGTGATCTTGTAGTCTCCGCCATGACGGCGCTTGAAACGGGGGAAGGGGAACAGCGTCTCGTGCGACAGGTCGAGGTGATCCAGGAGCGCCTTCACCGTGGGCACGGGACGGGAGACCAGGTCCTCGTAGCGCAGCAGATACCAGCGCTGCGGGTGGTCGAAGTAGTGGCGGTAGATACGCTGCCAGCGACGCAACAGGCCGAGATCGATGCCCTCGCGCCGCTCGCCGCGCCGCCACATCAGGTAGGCATAGCCGGATTCTATGGTGGAGAGGTAGCTGTCACGCGGGTCGCGGGTCAGCCAGATGAAGCGGTCGAAGTGGCGATAGAAATCCACGCGCCGCTGCAGGTAGAGCACGTCCATCGGCTTGATGCAGATGCTGCGCTGCATCGCACCACCCGTGACGCAACGCCACAGGGCGGGGATGGAGCTCAGGTCGCCATAGGCGTCGATGGCGCTGTGTCCGTCCAGGATGTGCTGCAGCAGCGTGCTGCCACTGCGCATGGAATAGCCGATGAGGATGCGCATATGCCGCATGACCGTGTGATCTCACACGGCATTGTGCCGCCGGGATGTTACGCGCCTATTTCACCAGCGGCGTCACCGTGTCCATCACCAGCGGCAGGAACAGCACCACGGCAATGGTGACCACCACGATGGCGAGCAGGTTCAGCCACAGGCCCGCCCGCGCCATCTGCGGAATGGTGACCTGGCGGCTGCTGAAGACGATGGCATTGGGTGGCGTGGCCACCGGCAGCATGAAGGCGAAGGAGGCCGACAGTGCGACGGCCGCCATCAGGAACAGCGGATGCGTATCCGTGGCCATGGCAAACCCCGTCATCACGGGGAGCAGCAGCGAGGCGGTGGCCGTGTTGGAGGTCACCTCGGTGAGGAACTTCACCAGCGTGGCCACGGCCAGCACGGTGAGCAGCAGCCCGGTGCCCTGCAACACCGTCAGGCGCGTGCCGATCCACGCGGTCAGCCCACTCTCGGCGAAGGCGCTGGCCAGGGCAAAGCCACCGCCGAACAGGATGATGATGTCCCAGGGGATGCGCACGGCGCTCTGCCAGTCGAGCAGCATCCTGCCCCGTTTCCAGTCGGCCGGGATCACGAACAGGGCCAGTGCCCCCAGCATGGCGATGCTCGAATCCGCCAGCAGGGCGAGGCCCGGCAGGTCGAACAGGCCACGACCGATCCAGGCCAGCACCACCAGCAGGAACACGACAAGTACGCGCCGCTCCTGCGCTGTCATCGGCCCGAGCGCCGCGATCTGCCGGTAAATCGCGGCATCGCTGCCGCCGGGGCTTTGCATGTGCTGGCGAAAGGCGATCCGCGTGAGATACAGCCAGGTGAGCAGCAGCATCAGCAGGGACACGGGCAGGCCGAACAGCATCCACTCGGCGAAGCCGATCTGGTAGCCATAGTGCTTCTCCAGCACACCGGCGAGTATGGCGTTCGGCGGGGTTCCGATGAGCGTGGCCACGCCGCCGATGGAGGCCGCATAGGCAATGCCCAGCATCAGTGCCGTGCCGAAATCGGTACGGGCCCGCTCCTGTTCGTTGCGCGCGGGATTCACGCCGCTCATCTGTGTAAGCACGGCCATGCCGATGGTCACCATCATCATCGCCGTGGCGGTATTGCTCACCCAGGACGACAGAAAGGCCGTGGCGAACATGAAACCGAAGATCACCCGGCGCGGACTGGTGCCGACCAGGCGGATGGTATGCAGGGCGATGCGCTGATGCAGGCCCCACTTCTCGATGGCCACGGCGATGAGAAACCCGCCCAGGAAGAGATAGATGATGTGATCCGCATAGGCCAGCGTGACCTGCCCGGTGGGCATGACGCCGAGCAACGGGAACAGGGCGATCGGCAGCAGGGCCGTGGCCGCCACGGGCAGGGACTCCATCAACCACCAGGTCGCCATCAGTGCCGTCACCGCCGCCACCCGCATCGCCAGCGGCGGCATGCCCTCCGGCAACGGCATGAGCAGCAGCAGCAGAAACAGGGCGGGGCCCAGGAAGAGGCCGATGCGCTGGTGCGGGGTCATGCGGACGAATGACTCATGGAACACCCGGGGACCTGCGGACCGATTGCATGCCGCTAACGCAGCAGCAGCGCGATCCCCGAACCCAGCAGGATCACGGCAATGCCACGACGGAACTGCTCCGGCGTGATGCGCGTGTGGATGTGACCACCGACATACATCGCCACCATCATGATGGGCAGCGCCATGACGACCAGCAGCAGCATCTCGAAGTTGTAGAAGCCCGAGGCCAGATAGCCGATCTGGCGGCTGCCACCGTCGATCAGGAAGACCACCGCGATGCTGGCACGGAAGGCCGCCTTGTCCAGGCCGCGTGCATGCAGGTACATGACGTAGAACGGCCCCCCGGTACCGAACAGCGTGCCGACGAACCCGCCCATGCTGCCGGCCGGCACGGCCCAGAACCGGGTGCGGCCCGCATGCGGCTCGCGTCCGAAGAGACTGTAGACGGCATAGGCGAGGATGAAGGCGCCGAGCACCTTGAGCAGCAGCTGCGCATCGACGGTCTTGAAGATATACAGCGCGAGCAGCACGCCGGCGAAGGTGAAAGGCAGCAACGGCAGGATCTCGCGCCAGCGGATCTGCCGCCGGTTGCTCACGCCGTGTCCCAGAGAGGCCAGGTAGTCGAGCAGGCCGATCATGGGCACCACGACCTGCAGCGGCAGAAACAGGGCCAGCAGCGGGATGGAGATGAGACCGGAACCGAAACCGGTGATGCCACGCACCGTGTAGGCCAGCACCAGAATGGCGGCTGCCAGCACGAGATCCAGTGCGTCGAGTGTGTCGATCATGCGGCGTCCAGGGCAGGGTTCGGGTGAGCGGCCAGTCTAGCAGTGCGCCCGTCAGCCCACCAAGGGCAGGTCGACATAGAACACGGTGCCAACGGGGCGGTTTGCATGAAACCCGATAGCTCCGCCGTGGTGCTCGACCAGGGCACGCGCAATCGACAGTCCCAGGCCGGTGCCGCCCAGTTCGTTGTCCACGGCCTGCGTAAAGGGCTCGAAGACATGGGCATGGAATTCCGGGGGGATGCCCGGCCCGCGATCGGCCACCGTGACGCGGGCCGGCGACGGATCGGCACGCCTCACCTCGATCGTCACCACGCTGTCGGCCGGGGCGAACTTGGCGGCATTGGAGAGCAGATTGGCCAGCACCTGCAGGAGACGGTTGGCGTCGCCGCGCACGACCAGCTTCTCTGCCGACAGCCTACAGTCGAACTGCACCCGGTGTCGCGCGGCAAAGGGCTGCTGCTGTGCCACACCCGCGCGAACGAGTTCGCCGAGGTCGATACGCTCCTCGGCGAACTCGAACTTGCCGGCCACGATCTTCTGCATGTCCAGCAGGTCATCGATGAGGGTCTGCAGCCGGTCGCAGTTGCGCGTGGCCAGCGACAGCAGCTCGGACCCGGCATCCGACAGCGGGGAAACCGCACCGGCCTCCAGCAGCCGCAAGGCGCCACTGATGGAGGTCAACGGCGTGCGCAGCTCGTGGCTGACGGTGGAGACGAACTCGGCCTTGAGCTCCTCGGCACGGCGTTTCTCGGTGAGGTCGCGCTCGATGGCGGCGAAATGCGTTACCCGGCCATGCGTATCGCGCAGCGGCATGATCTGCATATCGAGCCAGTAGCTGCGGCCGTCGCGGTCGTAGTTGAGCACCTCTTCCCTCACCGGCTCGGCACGCTCGAGGGCGGCGCGGATACGGTCCAGGGTCGCGCGATCGGTATCGGGCCCCTGCAGGATGCGCGGGGTCTGACCGAGGGCCTCTTCGCGCCGGTAACCCGTGAGGCGGGTGAAGGCCGGGTTGACATAGGTGATGACGGGACCGGGCTCGTCCAGGGGCTCGGCCCGCGTCAGGATGACGATGTCGTTGGCATGTTCGATGATGGCGCCCAGCAGATCGCTGTCGACCATCGACTGCCTGTCGTCACCTGTGCCTGAGCCGCTCACCCGGCCTCCGCTATCTGCCGCGCCAGAGCACGTGATAGAGATCGTGCCGGCGGTCCTTCATGTTCTGCACGGTGCCATTGTTTCGGGCCTGCGTGAGCGTCTCCGGGCGCAGGTCGGCAATGGCCACGGTCTCGGCATTCGGCGTGGTATCGGCGGCGATACCGTCCCGGGCGAAGGGGAAGTCGCAGGGCGTGAGGATACAGCTCTGGGCGTACTGGATGTCCATGTTGGCGACGTTCGGCAGGTTGCCGACGTTGCCCGACATGACGACGTAGAACTGGTTCTCCACCGCACGCGCCTGGCAACAGTAGCGCACGCGCAGATAGCTCTGCCGCTCATCGGTGCAGAATGGCACGAACAGGATCTGCACGCCCTGATCGGCGAGATGCCGCGCCAGCTCCGGAAACTCGGAGTCGTAGCAGATGAGTACGCCGATGGGGCCGCAGTCGGTGTCGATGGCGTGCACGTAATCGCCGCCCTCGATGTTCCACCAGTAGACCTCGTTCGGCGTGGGATGGATCTTGGGCTGTTCGTGGATCTCGCCGTTGCGCAGGAAGACGTAGGAGATGTTCTCCACCCGGCCGCTCTCCACCCGCGTGGGATGCGAACCGCCGATGATGTTGATGTTGTAGCGCAGGCTCAGGTCATGCAGCGCCGCCTTGAGCCGGGGCGTGTACTCGGTGAGCGACTCGATGGCTTCGGCCGGCGAGAGCTCCTGGTTCTCGATGGACAGCAGCTGCAGCGTGAACAGCTCGGGAAAGACGACGAAGTCGCCCTCGTAATCGGCCACCACGTCGACGAAGTATTCGACGATCTCCATGAACTCCTCGAAGGACTGCACGCGGCGCTGCATGTACTGCACGGTGCCGATACGCACCCGGTCCGGCATGTCCTCGTGGCGTTTGCGTCGATGCGTGACGGCATCCTCCGTCGGCAGGTTGGGGTTGCGCCAGACGAGGTGCACTCCATATCCCAGCGACTCGCGATCCTGCGTGTCGTAGTTCTCGATCACCCCCTGCACCTCGAAACCGTTGCGCAGCTGAAAGGACAGCACGGGGTCGCGCTGGCGCTTCTGCTGCACCTGCTCGATGTAGTCCTCGACGCTGGCGAATTTTTTCAGCCGGCGGGACAGGGAGGGCAACCGGCCGACGAAGACGATGCCCCGCAGCTCCTCGTCCTGGCAGAGCTTCTTGCGCGCGTTGTAAAGCCGCTGCCCGATGCGGTAACCGCGGTAATCCGGGTCGACACAGACCTCCATGCCGTACAGCCACTCGCCCTTCGGGTCGTGGCGCGAGGCATAGCCGTTGCCGGTGATCTCGGCCCAGGTATGCGGCCTCAGCGCGAGCTCGCCGCCGATGCGGAAGGTGGCACAGTAGCCCACCACGCAGTCGTCCGCCAGGGCCACGAACTGACCCATCGGATAGTTGTTGATCTGCCCGGTGATGGCGGCCTTGGTATAGCCGTGCTGCCCGGCCTTGCCGTAGACCCGCGCGGTGAGCGCGGCGATCGCAGCGGCATCGCGTGTGGTGGCGTTGCGTATCTCCAGGCGGCTGCGCGGGTTGGCGAGGGGCGAGGGCTTGCTCGGGGTGGTCATGGATGCGGGCTCCGTGAGTCTTGCGGGGTGGCGCTATGTAAACACAGCACACCGCCCGGCGCGAGGCCGGGCGATGACGCCTCAGCCCAGGATATGGTGCTTGCCGATCACCCGCACGGTGGTGGCCTTGGGGCCCTGCTCGCCCTGTTCCTCGTCGAAGCGCACCTCGTCGCCGATCTCCAGCCTCTCGAAGTCGGCATTCAGTACGCTGTTGCGATGAAAATAGATATCACGGCCGTCCGAGGTGAGGATGCGCCCATAGTCCTCCATCGGCACCAGGCTGGTCACCTGGCCATGCGGCGGGGTCTCGTGGTGCTTCACCTGCTGCTTGCGTCGGCGCATTGTTTCCTCGAGCTGGCGCTCGAGGGCATCGAACACGTCCCGCACCACCACGTAGGGGTCCTCGTGGGCCCCATGCTGGTCCGGACTGCGGGTGACGGCGATCTCGTGCCCGGGCAGGGTGACGTCCACACTGATGCGGTAATGCACGCCCTTGTGCTTGTGCTGGTGTGGCGCGTCGACCACGACACGACAGCTCATGATGTTGGGCGCAAACTGCTCCAGCTTGTCCGCCCGCTCGCGTATGCGCGTATCCAGCGCCTCGGACTTCTCCATGTGTCGATAGGTGATCTGTAACGGTAGTTGCATGGCGTTACCTCAAGGACTCGCCCTGTTGCACAGGGCCATTACCCCTGCGCCGTATTGCACAACCCGGCGCCCCAAGTGCCGAAACCCTAGCGGCCGCTGATCGACTCGACGATATAACCGCCGGACTTCTCGTCGCGCCTCAACGTGAGCAGCTTGCGCGTCTGCGCCTCTTCCAGCATGTCGCTGAAACTGCGGAATCCATGGTAGCTCTCGTTGAATCCCGGCTTGCGTCGCTTGATGAGCTGCTTGACCATCGACCCCCAGACCTTCTCTTCCTCGCCCCGCTCCTCGATCAGGTCCTCCACCGTGGCGACGATGAGCTCCAGCCCCTCCTGGCGGCGCTGCTCCTCCTCGTTCACGGGCTTTGCAGCACTGCTCTTGCCCGCAACCTTCTTCTTCGCCCGCTTCGGCCGTTTCTCGTCGCGCACCAGGTCATCGTAGTAGATGAACTCGTCGCAGTTGGCGGTCAGCAGGTCGGAGGTGGAATTCTTGACCCCCACGCCGATCACGGTCTTGTTGTTCTCGCGCAGCTTGCTCACCAGGGGCGAGAAGTCCGAGTCGCCGGAGATGATGACGAAGGTGTCCACGTGTGACTTGGTGTAGCAGAGGTCCAGGGCATCCACCACCATGCGGATGTCGGCCGAGTTCTTGCCCGACTGGCGCACGTGCGGGATCTCGATCAGCTCGAAGGCGGCCTCGTGCATCGCGGCCTTGAATTCCTTGTAGCGGTCCCAGTCGCAATAGGCCTTCTTCACCACGATGTTGCCTTTCAGCAACAGCCGCTCCAGCACCTTCTGGATACTGAAGGCCGAGTAGTTGGCGTCACGCACGCCGAGGGCCACGTTCTCGAAATCGCAGAACAGGGCCATGTTGCTGGTTCGATTCTTGTCCATGCACGCTTCCTGTGGGGGCCGGCTCAGTGGGAGGGTCGCGACTGCAGCGCATCCAGGTCGGCGATGACCTCACGGCTGTGGGTCTTTGCATTCACCCTGGGATAAATCTGCGCGATACGACCCTGCGGGTCGATGATGTAGGTCACGCGACGCGCCATGCGCAGCGGCCAGATGCCACCCAATGCGCCATAGGCCGTGGTCACCTGGTGCTCGGTGTCGGCCAGCAGGGGGAATGGCAGGCCGTACTTCCCGGCAAAGGCGGCGTGGCTCTCGGCCGAGTCCACGCTCACACCCAGCACCCGCGCACCGCGCTCGCGCAGGGCGAAGTAGTCGTCGCGGAAGTTGCAGGCCTCGGTGGTGCAACCCGGGGTGTCGTCCTTGGGGTAGAAATACAGCACCACCCACTCGCCACGGTAATCGGCCAGGCGCCGCTCGGTGCCGTGCTGGTCGGCGAGTGTGAAACCGGGGGCGGGATCACCGATGGCCAAGCCGGTCTCCGCGGCCAGGGCCGTCAGCGGCAGGAACAGGGCGAGGACGGACAACAGCTGCCTGGTCATGATTCGTCATCCGGGGGTTACGGGTCATGTCCCGAGCGTGACACAGGCGCTGCGCCCGCGCCAGTATCGATGCCATTCGGCCCCGGATAAGCCCCTGAAATAAAAGGCCAACTCGTGTATAATGCGAAAGCTGATACATGGCTCACTGCTGGCAGCAGTCCTTCAACACCCTCTTTACCCGCCTCGTCGGCCCGGTCTCGCCCCGGCCACTCACCACATCGGCGCGGTCCTGCCAGCGCAATACACTCACTCACGACATCAGGCATCGTGCGAGTGGCAGGGGTCTGGCCACCATGATGCACAGGAGATTTTTTGCATGGCGAAAGAAGAACTCATCGAGATGGAAGGCGTCGTCACCGACGTGATGCCCGACCAGCGTTTCCGCGTGGAGCTGGAAAACGGCATGGAAGTGCAGGCCTATGCGGCCGGCAAGATGCGCAAGTTCCGCATCCGCGTGGTCACCGGCGACAAGGTGAAGCTGGAGATGTCACCCTACGACCTCACCAAGGGTCGCATCAGCTACCGCTACAAGAACTGATCCCCTTCAGCGTGCAGGCCCCGGCGCATGCCGGGGTGCCGGCGCTTGCAATACCCCGCCTGGGGTCGACAATGGGCCCATGTCCCGTCGATCCGCCACCACGCTCCACCTTCTGCTCGTCTTCCTGCCCCTGGTCGCCACGGCGCAGCCGCTGTTCGACGCCCACCTGCACTACAACGCCGAGGACGCCCGGCAGTACCGCCCCGGGCAGATCATCGAGATCCTCCAGCGAGCGGAGGTGCCGGCGGCGGTGGTGACGAGTCGTCCCCCCACGCAGGTGCTGGCGCTGCATGCGCTGGCCCCGGAACGCATCGTGCCGTTGCTGGGGGTGTATCGCCAGCCGGCCGACAAGGAGACCTGGCACCAGGACGCCACCCTGCCGGCGCGGGTGGCAGGGGCCCTGACCGACCCGCGCTGGGCCGGCGTGGGCGAGCTGCACCTCTTCGCCCCGCAGCGCCAGAGCCCGGTGTTCCGCCGTATCGTGGAACTGGCCACCGCACGCGGCCTGCCCCTGCAGCTGCATACCGACCCCGCCACCCTGGACAGCCTGTTCGACCACGCCCCCGGGGCCGTGGTGCTCTGGGCCCACGCCGGGGCCTATCCCTATCCGCCGCTGCTGCGCGACTACCTGGCGCGTTACCCGAATCTGCACATCGACCTCTCGGTACGCGACGGGCGCATCGCCCCCGACGGCAGGCTCGATCCCGCCTGGGAGCAGCTGTTCCTCGAGTATCCGGCGCGTTTCCTGGTCGGCGTGGACACCTTCAGCACGGGGCGCTGGGGCGACTACGGCGACGTCGCCGCGACCATCCGCCGCTGGCTGGCCGAGCTCCCGCCCGAGGTGGCCGCGGCACTGGCCTGCGGCAACGCCGCCCGGCTCTTCGACCGCCCGGTCTGCTCGCCTCAGCCGTAGCGCCCGTCGATGCGCGGGCGCACCAGCATGGGGGCGTAGACCACGACGAAGAGCCCGAACCCCGCCAGCCACAGCCCCTGCGAGATCCCGATCCAATGGACATGCCACGCTGACAGCAGCAGGGGGCCCAGCACCCGGACCATCGCACCCAGCACCACCAGCGCCAGCATCCAGGTCACCGGGCGGGGCGGGGCGAAGACGTTGCGCCCGGTATGCCCCAGACTCACCCGGCACATCATGCCCAGGGTCACGAGCCCGATCCCGCCGTAGGCAAAGGCATGCAGGGCGGCAAAGCCGTCCAGCGGGGTGTACTGCCCCAGGGCATACAGGGCAAAGCCCAGGGCCAGCCAGGCCAGGGCGAGGTACAGGCTCCACAGCAGCGGCTTGCGCCAGATATCCGGGTGGTGCCAGTCGTAGAGGCGCACCGCCTGCAGCAGCGCGAGCAGCAGGGCGATTCCCCCCGCGAGCTGCGGCCAGGACGGCAGGAGCTGCAGGACCACGAAGACCACGGCCAGCACCACCGTCCCCACATCCACCCACAGCCGGTTGCGGATCGCGGCCGGCCCGTCCACTCCCTTCTCGATGAAGAAGGGGATCACCCGCCGCCCCATCACCAGGATCAGCAGCACCACCAGGTACAGCCCGGCATGGATACCGAGGCGTTCGCCACCCGCCAGCCCACCGAACAGGCCGGCGTAGAAGACGAGGTGGGCGAGGGTGAGCACCAGCGGCAGGGCCATGACCGGCAGCTGCTTCCACTGCCGCGCCTTCAGCACCGGATGCAGTACCGCGATGAGCAGGGCCAGGTTGAAGGCCAGGTCCAGCACGGCCATGAGCGCCACGGCACCGGGCACCCAGGCCAGCACCCGGGCCGCCACCCAGAACAGGGCCAGCAAAAGCAGCGGCATGCCATGGGCGGTCTGCACCCCGGTCCAGTTGCGCACGGCCGTGAGCAGGAAACCGGCGATCACCGCCAGGGCATAGCCGAAGACCATCTCGTGGGCATGCCAGAGGGCGGGCGGCAGGCCCATGGGCAGGATCGTTACCGCACCGTGATACAGCCAGGCCCACAGCCCCATGGACACCAGGGCGTAGACGCCGGCCAGCAGGAAGAAGGGCCTGAAGCCCAGGTGCAGCAGCGAGACACGGTAGTTGCCCGACTGTTCGATGTTGAGCATGACGTCCCCCCGTCGCAGGCGATGAGGTTAGCCTAACCAAAACAACTATCTGAATTACATGTTCTGGATCAAGGCCTGACGCCTCAGGCCGCCCGCGTGACGTCCGGGCGATGCTCGGTCGGCGGTCCCAGGGGCGGCAGCCCGTGCCGGGCACGGGCGCGATTGCAGGCCTCGTTGGGCTCGCCGTCCTCCCAGGCCACGCGGAACTCGCGGCAGGTACTGGAACGCTGCGGGTAGATGCGACAGGCGACGTTGCGCCCGATCTCGCCCTCCAGGGCGCAGCAGCGCGGTTCGGGCTGGGCGGTGCCCTGCATCACACGCCGGTGGGCATTGAGGCGCGCTGTCAGCTCGGCCGGCACGGTCCCGCCCGGGGCGTCGTCTGCCTCGGCCCAGTAGAAGGACACACGGAAGGTGGCGCAGCAGGCGCCGCATTCCACGCAGGGATTGATGGCAGTCACGGTGTCGTCGGACGACATGACCACGGTCTCGAGTCGTGAGGATAAGGTTGCTACGCCGATCGCGGACGCGGCGGCGGTTACGCGGATTCTGCGGCCATCGCCGGCCCGCCCGCAAGGAGATTTTGCATGCGCCTCAGGCCGTCAGGCGTTCCAGCTCGGCCAGGTATTGCAGGGCCTGTTCGCGCGACACCCCGCACATCACCGGCTCGGGCCGCAGCCCGCTGCAGACGGCAGGGCGCGAAGGCTGATTGAACAGCCGGCAACGTCCTTCGGCATCGAGCTGCACACAGGGTACGCCGGCGGGCTTGCCCTGCGGCATGCCGGGGATGGGCGAACTGATGGAGGGCGCGATGCAGCAGGCACCGCAACCGCTGCGGCAGGACAGGGAAGGGGCATCCATAAAGGGCGCTGTGTCAGCAATGTCAGCTAAGTCGCGCATAAGACGCTGAATAACATCCGGAAGTTGCGCATCATGGATAGTGGTAACGCGTATAATTTGCCGATCATCCATCTGCCGCGGCGTGACATAGATCCGGGTCTTGCCGCAGACATCAGAACAAGAGCCGCACATCTTGCCCCAGGACCGCCCCGACCGCCATCGATACCGCCGCCAGTTGGCGTTCGTCCCGATACTGGTCACCTGGACCGCGGCGTGGGCGGCACCCGACCCGCACCCCCTGTTCATGGCCGAACATGCCTGGCTCATCGCCCTGCTGGTTCTCACCGCCCTGGGCCTGATGGCACTGGCCACGGTGGTCGCCTACATCGCCCGACTGAACCGCCGCCTGCGCCAGAACGAGGCGCGCCACCGCGTCATCTACGAACACGCACCCGTGGCCTTCATGCTCTGGGACCATCACCTCAACGTCACGGGCTGGAACCGGCATGCCGAGGCGCTCTTCGGCTGGACCCAGCAGGAGATCATCGGCCGGAAGTTCACCACGCGCCTGATCCCGGACGAGGACATGGACACCTGCAAGCGCGTGATCCAGGATCTGATCCGCACCGGACAGACCATCGAGTGCACCATCTGGAACCGCACCCGCGACGGCCAGCGCCTGCTCTGCGAGTGGAAACACACGCCGCTCTACGACAGTCATGGCCTGATCGTCGGCTTCGCCTCGCTGGCGCTGGACATCACCGACCGCCATCGCGCCGAGGAGGCGCTACGTGCCAGCGAACAGAAATTCCGCCTGCTGGCGGAGAACGCGGTGGACGTGATCTGGACCCTGGACATCGAGGGTCGTACCACCTACATCAGCCCTTCGGTGGAGCGCCAGCGCGGCTATCGCCCCGATGAGATCATCGGCCTGCCACTGGAACAGACGCTTACCCCCGAGTCGCTCAGACTCGCGCAGCGCCTGCTCACAGAGGTACGCGAGACCGGCGAGCTGCCCGAGAGCCACCTGCACGTGGAGCTGCCCCGCAAGAACGGCTCCACCGTCTGGGTCGACGTCACCGTCTCCTGCCTGCATGACGATGCCGGCGCGATCACGGGCTTTCTCGGCATCAGCCGCGACATCACCGAACAGCGGGCCACCGAGGAGCGGCTGACCCACATGGCCCATCACGATCCGCTCACCGACCTGCCCAACCGCGCCCTCTTCTTCGATCGCCTGGGCATGGCCATGGCCCGCGCCCTGCGCGAGGACAGCTCGCTGGCGCTGCTGTATATCGACCTGGACGGCTTCAAGGAGGTCAACGACCTGCAGGGGCACGAGGTGGGGGACTATGTGCTGCGCAAGATGGCCAGCCGGCTGCGGCAGAACGTGCGCGAGGTGGACACGGTGGCCCGCATCGGCGGCGACGAGTTCACCGTGATCGTGACCGGCGTGCGCACACCACAGGCCGCCTACCCGGTGGCGGAAAAACTCCTGCATGCCCTCGCCGAGCCGCTGCTCCTGAGCAACGGTCGGGAGATCCGTCTCGGCGCCAGCATCGGTCTGGCACTCTATCCCGCCGACGCCCAGACCAGCGACGAACTGCTACGCCGGGCCGACCAGGCCATGTATCGCGTCAAGCGCGACGGCAAGGGCGGCTATCAGCGCGCCGAGTCTTAAGAAGGCCGGGGACAGGACGCCCCCGGCAACAGGAGTAGGATTACAAGCGTTCGCCAGCCGACCCGGTTGCAGCTGCATCCAGGGCGACGCCGGCAGGGTCGCCACGCCATCCGTGATACTGCGCCCTGCGGAGCAGCGCCAGTCGCTGCACGTAACGTGTCGCATCGACGGCATCCTCGAAGAACGCATAGCCCTCCCTGGCATCGTGACGACGGGCATCCCCGGTGATACGGAGCGATTGAGACATCGGAGGAGATCCCTGGTCGGCTGACGGATACAGCCTAGTGCCCGCCGGTTGCAGTCGTATGACAGGCGCATGGCGCAGTAATGACGCCGGCTAGAGGGTCTCGGCGGGCACCTCGGCCGGCAGGGCGCAGGCGAGATCCGGTGGCAGCGTGAGCGACATGCCCACCGGCAGATGATCCGAATAATGCACGGGATAGACCCGGGTCTCCTCCACCTGCAGGTGGGGCGTCACCAGGATCTGGTCATAGCAGCGGGTCGGCCGCCAGCTCGGGAAGGTGTGGGTGTCGTGGTGCGGGTCGGCCAGATGGGTGGCGTCCACCAGGCGCCGCACCTCGCTGCTGGTCGGCCGGCAGTTCATGTCGCCGAGGACGATGGCGAACTCGTGGTCCTGCAACACCTCGGCGATGTAGGCGAGCTGCGCCGCCCGCGTCTTCTGCACCAGCGCCAGGTGCACCTGCACCACCACCAGCGGGTTCTCCCGGGTACCGAAGTGCGCCTCCAGCGCCCCACGCCCGGGCACCGCCCCCGGCAGCTTGTGCTCGATGACCGTGTGCGGCGGCATGCGGCTCAAAAGCCCCATGGAATGCTTGGCGAAGCGCCCGAAGTTGCGGTTGGTCTGGCTGTACCAGTTGGAGAAACCGGCCTGCTCGGCCAGGTACTCGGTCTGGTTGATGAAGGTGCTGCGCAGGCTGCCCGCATCCACCTCCTGCAGACCCACGATATCGAAGTCGCTGATGAATTCGGCGATGCGATCCAGGTTGTCCTGCCGCCCCCTGTAGGGCAGCACATGCTTCCAGCTGTTGGTCAGGAAGTGGTGGTAACGGCTGGACTGGATGCCCACCTGGATGTTGTAGCTGAGCACCCGCAGCCGCGGCCCCGGGCCGGGCAGGCGCTGGTCGGTGGGGGTGCTGGGGGTCTGATCGGTCACGATGCGATTATACGCGGGGGTGGGGGGAGAGGTGTGAGGCGATGGGCGATTTTCATCTCACACCTCACGCCTTGCGGTCCCCAGCCCTACTCCAGAGGCACCAGCTCGCCGAGCTTCTGCGTGAGCTTGAGGTTCTCGGAGTAGTCCACCGGGCAGTCGATGACGGTGACGGTGTCCTCGGCCAGGGCCTTTTGCAGGACCTCGGCCAGGCTGCCGTGTTCGCCGACCCGGTAGCCCTTCGCACCGAAGGCCTCGGCGTATCTGACGAAATCCGGGTTGGTGAAGTCCACGTGTGCCGGGCGGCCGAAGCGGTTCATCTGCTTCCACTCGATGAGGCCGTAGGCATTGTCGTTCCAGATCAGGATCACCAGCGGCAGCTTGAGGCGCATGGCGGTCTCGATCTCCTGCGAGTTCATCATGAAGCCGGCATCGCCGGTGACCGCGACCACGTGTCGCTGGGGCGCCACCAGCTTGGCGGCGACGGCGCCGGGCACGGCAATGCCCATGCTGGCGAAGCCGTTGGAGATCAGGCAGGTGTTGGGGTATTCGCAGCGGAACATGCGCGCCATCCACATCTTGTGGGCCCCCACGTCGCAGACGACGATGTCCTCGAGATCCAGGGCGGTACGCAGGTCCCAGATGAGCTTCTGCGGCTTCACCGGCACGCAGTCGTCATCCTTGTGCTCGTTCATCTCGTCGATCAGTGCCTGGCGCAGGGGGCGCAGCGGGCTGCCTTCGTGCGGCGTGGCCAGTTCGCCGATGCGCCGCAGGCTCTCGCCGATGTCGCCGACCAGCCCGGTGCGCACCGTGTAGTGGGCGTCCACCTCGGCCGGCGTCTGCGCGATGTGCACGATGCAGCGGTCACGCCCCGGGTGCCAGAGGTGCGGGTGGTACTCCACCAGGTCGTAGCCGATACAGATGATGACGTCGGCCTTGTCGAAGCCCAGCGCGACGTGGTCGCGGGCCTGCAGCCCGGCGCTGCCCAGCGCCATGGGATGGCGGAAGGGGATCACGCCCTTGGCCATGAAGGTGTTGGCCACCGGGATGCGCAGCTTCTCGGCGAAGACCGCCAGGGCCTCGCTGGCACCGGCACGCACCACGCCGTGCCCGGCCAGGATCATCGGCGCGCGGGCGTTGGAGATCACGTCGGCCACTTCGGCCACACGGGCATCGGAGGCGTAGGGGGCATGCATGGTGATGACCGGCAACGGCGCGGCGTCGGTGGTCATCTCCGCGACGTTTTCCGGGAACTCGATGAAGCAGGCACCGGTCTTCTCGCTCTGCGCGAGCTTGAAGGCCTTGCGTACCACCTCGGGCACGATGCCGGGCTCGAGGATGCGCGAGGCGTACTTGGTGATGGGCTGGAACATCTGCTGCAGGTCCAGCACCTGGTGGGATTCCTTGTGCAGGCGGTCGGTGGAGGCCTGGCCGGCCACGGCCACCAGCGGGGCGTGGTCGAGGTTGGCATCGGCCACACCGGTGACCAGGTTGGTGGCCCCCGGCCCCAGGGTGGACAGACAGACCCCGGCGCGGCCGGTGAGCCGGCCGTAGACGTCGGCCATGAAGGCGGCGCCCTGCTCGTGGCGGGTGGTGACGAAGCGCACCCGGCTGTCGAGCAGGGCGTCCATCACGTCCAGGTTTTCCTCGCCGGGTACGCCGAAGACGTATTCGACGCCCTCGTTCTCCAGGCAGCGGACGAAGAGTTCGGCCGCCTTCACCGCTGTCCGGCTTCCTGCCGGATGAGGTAGTCGGCCACGTCCAGCATCTCCGGATAGCCACCGGCCAGCGAGGCGGTGATGCGGTACTTGCCGGCCACGACCAGGGCCGGCACGCCGCTGGCCTGGCTGGCGCGGCCGATCTCGAAGGACTCCTGCAGGCGCCCACGGATGGCGGGGTCGTTGAAGGCCTGCGCAAATGCCTCGGTGTCCAGACCCAGGCTGCCGACGAAGCGCACGATCTGGTCGGGCGTGGTCAGGCGACGGCGCTGCACGTGGATGGCCTGGAACATGGGGCCATGGATGGTCTCCACCTCGCCGATGGCCTCGGCCGCATAGTAGGCCTGGGCATGGGTGGTCCAGTGCGGGTTGAGCACCGCCGGCACGCGCAGGAAGCTGACGTTGTCCGGCTTGTCCTTCAGCCAGGCCTCCAGGTGCGGCTCCAGCGAGAAGCAGTGCGGGCAGCCGTACCAGAAGAGTTCCAGTACCTCCACCTGGCCGTCGGGGCTGCGGGTCTGCATGGGCGGCTCGATACGCTCGTAGTGCGCCCCCTCGATGTATTCCTCGGCCATCGCCAGCGGCAGTGACAGCATCAGGAGCAGGCCGGCAAGGCCCAGGGTCCAGTTTTTCATCACGGCATCCTCGGTGTGTTGCGTGGTTTTCCGATGGTGTCACCGGCGCCGCGTGGCGCCGGTGACAGGGACGTTAGACGGGCAGCGGTGAACCCGGCGTGAACCGCCGGGATCAGAGCTCGCCGTAGGAGTGCAGGCCCGAGAGGAACATGTTCACGCCGACGAAGGCGAACAGGGTGACGAACAGGCCGACGATCGCCCACCAGGCCATCGGCTCGCCGCGCCAGCCCTTGGTAAAGCGCATGTGCAGCCAGGCCGCGTAGTTCAGCCAGACGATCAGCGCCCAGGTCTCCTTGGGGTCCCAGGACCAGTAACCGCCCCAGGCCTCGGCCGCCCACATGGCGCCGAGAATGGTGGCGATGGTGAAGAAGGCGAAGCCCACCGCGATGGCGCGGTACATGACATCGTCCATCAGCTCCAGCGACGGCAGGGCGCGGTAGGCGCGTTCGCGCAGGCTCAGCCAGCCGATGAGGCTGAGGCCGGCCGCCCAGGCCAGTCCCTTGCCGACCGCGAACAGCAGCAGGCCGGCGCTGAGCTCGGCATCCTTGAGCCCGGTGGCCAGCGACCAGCCGCCGATCACCAGGAAGATGGCCACGGGCACGATCACCGCCAGCTTGCGGCTGGGATGGTCGTGGTGGTACTTGAGCAGCCAGGCGGAGCCCACCATCGCCGCCAGGGCGAAGGCGCCATAGCCGACGAAGTTGGCGGGTACGTGGATCTTCATCCAGTAGCTCTTGAGCGCCGGCACCAGCGGCTCGATGACGTGCGCATCGCGGGTGAAGTGGTACCAGAGCAGGAAGGCCACGGCGGCGCTGATCACCAGCATCACGAAGCCGCCCAGGGCACGGCTCCTGTAACGGCCCTCGTAGTAGAGATACATCAGGCCCGTGATCAGGCAGAAGAGGATGAAGACCTCATAGAGGTTGGAGACGGGGATGTGGCCGTACTCCGGATTGATCAGGTAGGACTCGTACCAGCGCACCAGCATGCCGACCAGGCCCATGGTCAGCGCGCTCCAGGTGATGGCGGTGGCGACCTTGCCGGTGAACTCGTTGCTGGTGAACAGGGCGAGGAAGTAGGTGACGGTGGAGAGCACGAACAGGGCGCTCATCCACATGATGGCCGACTGCGAGGAGATCAGGAACTTGAGAAAGAAGGAGGATTCCGCCAGCTGGTGGAAGGCGGTGCGTCCCATGCCGAAGTCGTCACCGTAGAGCCACAGGGCAAAAAGGCTGATCAGTGCACTGACGATCAGATAGGGACGGGCTGGCTTCCAGAACCAGCCCAGCCAGATCAGCGCCGGGGCGGTGCCGAATAGGATGCCGATCTCGTAGACATCCATGTTGCTGTGGTATTCGCCATAGGCCCAGACCGTGCCGATGACCACCAGCACCGCCCAGATCCAGTCGAAGGCGCTCAGGCGCTTGATCCAGGACTCGCGTTCCAGCCCGGAAAGGGCCTCGTTCGGGACGGACATGCTCACTCCCCCATGATGTCTCAGCCACCCCGCGGGGGCCGCCTCAGGCCTTGAACAGGCCGAACAGCGACTCCTTCAGGCGGACGAATTGTTTGTCGAATTCCAGCACATTCCGATTGGAGGTGCCAGCGAAGATCACCCGGCTGCCGCGCTCGGTCGGCTCCACCCACACCCACAGGCGGCGGTGCGCCAGGTAGAACAGCAGGAAGATGCCGATGGTGAGCATCACGCTGCCGAAATACACCAGATCCTTGCCGGGTGACTTGGTGATCTGCAGGCCGGAGGCCTCCACCTGCTCGAAGTCTGACAGCTGGATGTAGTAAGGGTTTCCATAAAACGGCAGGCTGGCGAGCGCGCCCACCGCATCGTCGAAGAACTGCCAGTCGGCATCCGCCGGCGCCACGCCGCGGTCGGCCAGCACGCGCAGATAGAGCGCCTGCATGGCGGAACGCCACAGGGTCATGAGTGAATTGGCCGCCTCCTGCTGGGACTCGGACGGGACATTGGTGACGATGTCCTGCTCGATGGCCTCGAAGCCCCCCTCGCCGAACAGCTCCAGCATGCGGGCCATCAGGCTGGCCAGCTGCTCGCGCAGCTCCGGCGTGACCGGCTCCGGCGAGCGCTGCAGGCTGGCCATGGCCGTGGCCTCGGCGATCTCGCGCACCGCGCCCGGGTTCTGCAGGTAGGCCAGCATCGCCATGAACAGCTCGGGCGTGCCGTTCTCGTCGGCCGGGATGTGCAGGTAGCGGAAGTCCTCCGCCTGACTCTCGCGCACACCGCTGATGTAGAAGAGTCGGCCTTCCTGCTCCACCGGGGCCATGTAATTCATGAACTCGCGGGCCACGCCGGTTTCGTCACGCATGCGGAAGGTGAAGGCCGGCCCCATGTTGCGCTGCTGCGTCTCCCCCTGTTCGTCCACCACCGGGTTGATGTTGAACAGGCGGAAATCGGCCAGCTCCAGGCGCATGGTGCCGTCGGCCGTCTCGACCGGATAGGTCTCGAATACGCGCCCGGTGAGCGCCACCGGTTCGTTCTTCTGGGTATCCAGCGGCCACAGGCGCAGGCCGAGCTTCGAGCCGCCGTCGCCGAAATTGGACTGGTAGATGGCATGCCCGCGGTAGACCAGCGGGTGGTTCACGGCGATGGTCTGTTCCAGCGGCTGCTCGAGCTGGTCGTCGTGGATGACGAGATCGCTCTCGAAGGACTTGGGCTGGCCGTTGTCGTAGTGCTCGACACGGAATTCCTTCACCTCCACGGCGAAGGGCAGTTCCTGCACGAAATAGCCCTCGCGCATGGGCAGGAAGACGATGTTGGCCCGCGTGCCCTCGGGGATGTCCACGCTGCCGCGGAACGACATGTTGCCCGGGCCGATGCGGCTCTTGTCCGGCACCTGGGAGGCCGGGATGTCGCGGGTCTCGATCTCGCGGGTACCCATGGTCTCGGAGATCTTGAGCGGCAGCTGCCCGTCCATCAGCCCGCCGATGCAGATGATCACGATGGCCACATGGGTGAAGAAATAGCCCAGGCGGTTCCATCCGCCTCGCATGCCCGCCAGCACCCGGTGGTCGCCGTGGTCCTTCTCGCGCATGCGATAGCCCTCGACGGCCAGGAAGCGCGCCGCCAGCTGCGTGACCTCCTCGGGCGAGGCGGACAGCTCGCGCTCTTCCACGTGGCGGAAGGTGCGCAGGGACTTGGCCTTGGCACTGAGCCGGAAGCTGCGCATGTCGCGCACCATGCCCGGGGCGTTGCGGTAGATACAGACGCTGGTCGACAGCACCAGGAAGCCGAGGATCACCACGAACCAGGTGGCCGAATACACATTATAGAGATCCAGCGCCAGGAACATGTCGTGCCAGAAGGGCCCGAACTTCAGAATGTAGTCGGCGTAGGGCTGGTTCTGCTGCAGCACCGTGCCGATCACCGAGGCGATGGCCAGGGCCACCAGCAGGGTGATGGCGAGGTTCATGGAGCCCAGGAACTCGACCAGGATGGAGGCGACGGAACGCGAGGGGCGGGCGGCGGCGGTCTTGGTGCTCATGCAATCAACTAAGGGCGCTGTCTGACGTGTAGCGCGACATCATACCGCAGAATGAGGGCAAGACACCCCAGGTTTTCTGTGGACAAAAGAAAAGGGTGGCCGAGGCCACCCTTTCCGTTTTCTGCCCTGCGGCTTGCGATCAACGCAGGCCGGCGATGTACTCGGCGACGGCGTCGATTTCCGCGTCGGTCATCTTGGCGGCGACGTTGCGCATCATCTTGCCGGCATCGTTGGCGCGCTCGCCCGCACGGAAGGCGCGCAGCTGGGCGGCCGTGTACTTGGCGTGCTGGCCGGCCAGGGCCGGGAACTTGGCGTCCGGGTTGCCGGCGCCGTTCGGACCGTGGCAGGCCATGCAGGCGGCCACGCCGGAGGCGGTATTGCCGCCACGGTAGATGGCCTTGCCCAGCTCGACCTTGGTCTCGTCGGCGGTGCCACCCTTGATGGTCTGGCTGGCGTAGAAGGCGGCCAGGTCCTGCATGTCCTGGTCGCTCAGGCCGGCAACCTGGCCCGCCATGATGGCGTTGGCGCGCTCACCGGACTTGAACTGCTTGAGCTGCTTGTAGAGGTATTCCTGGTGCTGGCCGGCCAGCTTGGGAAAATCGGCGCTGGCGCTGTTACCATCCGCACCGTGGCAGGCGGCGCAGGACTGCGACTTGGCCTTGCCGGCGGCGGCGTTGCCAGCGGCCAGCGCATTACCGGCGACGGAAAGACTCAGGCTCGCGAGAGCGATCATCAGCAGCTTTTTCATTTGGAAAGGCTCCTCGAGTAACGAATTTGGGATTTTTGCGCTGGTCTTGGGGACCCCCGACAAACGGGGTGCTGCAAAAATGGCCGAACTATATACCATAGAAGCCCCAAGCCCGCAAAAATTAATGCTTTTCACACCGAGGCACTCAGGATTACATGCACCCCGTCTACAATCAGGCCCGCTTCCTCAAAAGCGCCCCCAACGCCCGCGCCCTGCCCCCCGATGAGGGCTTCGAAGTGGCCTTCGCCGGCCGCTCCAACTCGGGCAAGTCGAGTGCCATCAACACCCTCTGCAGCCAGCGCGCGCTGGCCCGCACCAGCAAGACGCCGGGGCGCACCCAGCTCATCAACGTCTTCGACCTCCCCGCAGGCCGGCGCCTCATCGACCTGCCGGGCTACGGCTATGCCAAGGTGCCGGAGAAGATCCGCAAGGACTGGGGACAGATGATCGGCGGCTACCTGGCCGGCCGCGCCTCGCTGCGCGGCCTGGTGCTGGTGATGGACATCCGCCACCCGCTCACCGACTACGACTGGCAGATGCTGGACTGGTGTCATCACCGCGCCCTGCCGGTGCACATCCTCCTGTCCAAGGCCGACAAGCTCAAGTTCGGCGCCGCCCGCAACACCGTGCTCCAGGTGCAGAAGACCCTGCGCGAGCGCGGCCTCGCGGCCACCGCCCAGCCCTTCTCCTCGCTGAAGAAGACCGGCACGGAAGAGGCCTATGCCGTACTGGATACCTGGCTGGAATGGCCGACAGACGAACAGCCGGCCGATCACGGGGTGTAGGGCCTGTCACAGAGGAAAATGGCACGCAGCGGGTCCACCGGGATCGAAGATCGGGCGTCGCTGCACCGGGGTCAGGATCACAAGCGCATGGGGGCGCAGGGCTTTCCACTCTGTGCCCTCTGTGGCGAAAAACAACCAGGCAAAAAAATGCCCCGATCTTCTTTGGGGGGCGAAGATCGGGGCCAGTCACCGGCTCGGCTTGGGGAGTCCGAGCCTTTACCCGCTCAGGGAGGGAAGCGGGAGGATAAGCGCCGGGCTAAGCGCTCAATTACTCTGACTCTGCCTCGGAGGAAAAGTTCTGTTGGGGCACAGAACGCTTCGGGGACGCTGTCTAGGCTCGGGGCGCAGAGTCAGTGCGCTTCATCCCAGTTGTTACCCTCACCCGTATCGACTTCCAGCGGCACGCGAAGTTCCGCCGCCTCCTTCATCAGGGCCACGATGCGCTCGCGAGCCGCGTCCACGGCGCCCTCGTCCACCTCGAACACCAGCTCATCGTGCACCTGCATGATCATGGTGACCGGCGGATGCGCCTGCTGGATCCAGCCATCCACCGCGATCATGGCCCGCTTGATGATGTCGGCGGCCGGGCCCTGCATGGGGGCGTTGATGGCGGTGCGCTCGGCGTACTGCCGGCGCTGGGCGTTGCGGGCGTTGATCTCGGGCAGATACAGGCGCCGGCCGAACACCGTCTCCACATAGCCCTGCTCGCGCGCCCGCTCTCGGGTGGCGTCCATGTACTCGCGCACGCCCGGATAGCGGCTGAAATAGAGGTCGATGTATTCCTGCGCCACGCCGCGCTCCACGCCGAGCTGGCGCGCCAGGCCGAAGGCGGACATGCCGTAGATCAGGCCGAAGTTGATGGCCTTGGCCGCGCGCCGCTGGTCGGCGGAGACGGCCTCGGGTTTCACGCCGAAGACCTCGCCGGCGGTGGCGCGGTGGATGTCCTGGCCGGCCGCGAAGGCCTTGAGCAGCCCCTCGTCGCCGGACAGGTGCGCCATGATGCGCAGCTCGATCTGCGAATAGTCGGCGGCGAGGATGCGCCGGCCCTGCGGTGCGACGAAGGCCTGCCGGATGCGCCGGCCCGCCTCGGTGCGCACCGGGATGTTCTGCAGGTTGGGGTCGGAGGAGGAGAGCCGTCCGGTGGAGGCCACCGCCTGGTGATAGGAGGTGTGCACGCGCCCGGTGTCGGGGTCGATCTGTTCGGGCAGCCTGTCCGTGTAGGTGGACTTGAGCTTGGCCATGGAGCGGTGCTCGAGGATGATGCGCGGCAGCGGATAGTCCAGCGCCAGCTGCTCGAGCACGTCCTCGGCGGTGGAGGGCACGCCCTTGGGCGTCTTGCGGATGACCGGCAGCCCCAGCTTGTCGAACAGGATCTCCTGGATCTGCTTGGGCGAGCCCAGGTTGAATTCCTGCCCGGCCTCGTCGAAGGCCTGGCGCTCGATCTCACCCATGCGCTCGGCCAGCTCGTGGCTCTGGGCGAAGAGCTGGTCGGCGTCCACCATCACGCCGGTGCGCTCCATGCGCGAGAGCACGGGCACCAGCGGGATCTCGATGGTCTCGTACAGCGCGCGCTGGCGCTCCAGCTGCTCGAGCTCGGGCCAGAAGCGGCGGTGCAGCTGCAGGGTCATGTCGGCATCCTCGGCCGCGTAGGGCGTGGCCGCCTCGATGCTCACCCGGTCGAAACTCACCTGTTTTGCGCCCTTGCCGGCCACGTCCTCGTAGGCGATGTTGCGGTGGCCGAGGTGCTTCTCGCAGAGCGTGTCGAGGTCGTGGCGGCTGGCCGTGGAGTTGAGCACGTAGGACTCGAGCATGGTGTCATGGCGGATGCCGTTGAGCTCGATGCCGTGGTTCGCCAGGACGTTGCGGTCGTACTTGAGGTGATGCCCGACCTTGGCCCGATCCGGATCCTCGAGCAGGGGTTTCAGCGCCTTCAGCACGGCGTCGCGGTCGAGCTGGGGCGGGGCGCCCGGGTCGTCGTGCCCCAGGGGGACATAGGCCGCCTCGCCGGGCTCGATGGCGAAGGACAGCCCGACGATGCGCGCGCGCATGTACTCCAGCGCCGTGGTCTCGGTGTCGAAGGCGAAGAGCTCGGCGGCCTCGAGCCGTTTGAGCCAGATGTCGAAGTCCGCCTGGTCGTGGATGGCCACGTAGCGCGCATCCTGTGGCTTCGGCGTCTCGGCCACCACCTCGCCCTCGCCGGCGGCCTCCAGCTCGGCCAGCCAGGTCTTGAATTCGTAGCGACTGAACAGCTCGCGCAGTCGCTCCTCGTCGGGCGCGCGCAGGTTCAGCGTCTCCGGCGTCTCGTCGAGCTCCAGGTCGCAGCGGATGGTGACGAGCTCCTTGGAAAGCGGCAGCTGGTCGACCGCCTCGCGCAGGTACTCGCCGACCTTGCCCCCGATCTCGTCGGCGTGCTCGATCACGCCCTCCAGGGTGCCGTACTCTTCCAGCCACTTGAGCGCGGTCTTGGGTCCGCACTTGTGCACCCCCGGGACGTTGTCGACCTTGTCGCCGATCAGCGCGAGGTAGTCGACGATGCGCTCCGGCGGCACGCCGAACTTCTCCTTCACCCCCGCCACGTCCAGGGTGGTGTCGGTCATGGTGTTGACCAGGGTGACGTGCTCGTTGACGAGCTGCGCCATGTCCTTGTCGCCGGTGGAGACCACCACCGGGATGCCCTTTTCCGCGGCCTGGCGCGACAGCGTGCCGATGACGTCGTCGGCCTCGACCCCCTCGACCATCAGCAGCGGCAGCCCCAGGGCACGCACGATCTCGTGCAGCGGCTCGACCTGGGCACCGAGCTCGTCCGGCATGGGCGGTCGGGTGGCCTTGTACTCGGGGTACATCTCGTCGCGGAAGGTCTTGCCCCGGGCGTCGAAGACCACGGCCATGTGCTCGGGGTCGTAGTCCTTCAGCAGGCGACGCAGCATGTTGGCCACACCATACATGGCGCCGGTCGGCTCGCCCGCGGCGTTGGTCAGTGGCGGCAGGGCGTGAAAGGCCCGGTAGAGATAGGACGAGCCGTCGACGAGGACGAGGGGTTTGGGGATCTGCTTGGCCATCGGGACTCTGCGTCTGCGGGAGTGGGCGGTCTATTGCACCTCAAAGGCGCACGGTCTACAAGGTGAGAGGCGCCCTCAAGACAGCGCGCCCCGGAATGTGTAAGAATCGCGTCTCCCGTTTCGACCAGCCCGACGACACCGGTCCCCGACAGCATGAAATCCAGCGATCGCGCCAGCCACCCGGTACTCCTGCCCATGGACGACTCCGTCCTCACGCGGGAGAGCTGGAAGATCTTCCAGATCATGGCCGAGTTCGTGGAGGGCTTCGAGCGCCTGGCGCGCATCAAGCCCTCGGTGAGCATCTTCGGCTCGGCCCGCATCCCGCCGGAGAGCCCCATCTACAAGCTCACCGAGGAGATCGCCCTGGAGCTGTCCAATTCCGGCTTCGCCGTGGTCAGCGGCGGCGGCCCGGGCATCATGGAGGCGGCCAACAAGGGCGCCTACGGCGGCAAGTCGCCGAGCATCGGGCTCAACATCCAGCTGCCGCACGAGCAGATCGGCAACCCCTATCAGGACATCTCGCTGGGGTTCCGCCACTTCTTCTCGCGCAAGGTGATGTTCGTGAAATACGCCTCGGCCTATGTGGTGCTGCCCGGCGGCTTCGGCACGCTGGACGAGCTGGCCGAGATCCTCACCCTGGTGCAGACGGGCAAGACCCGCCGCATCCCGATCATCCTCGTGCACTCCCCCTTCTGGAAGGGCCTGATCGACTGGTTCCGGCACACGCTGGCCGCCGAGAAGACCATCGACGAGGCCGACCTCGACCTGTTCATGCTGGTCGACGACCCGAAGGATGTGGTCAACGCCATCTTCGAGTTCTACGAAGGCACGGGCTTCGAGCCGTCACCCGCCGAGCGCGAAAAACTCATGGAGCTGTGATGAACCGCCTGCTGCCCATCCTGCTGCTCTCCCTCATCCCCGCGGCATACATCCCCATGGCCCTTGCCGCGGACGAGGCCGACACGGCCGAGGTCCCGCCGCCACCCCCGCTGATCGAGGGCGAGTCCGCCACCGAGGCCCTGATGGAGCCCGACATCACCATCCGCAAGGAGGCCGATCAGGAGGTGGAGGAATACCGCATCCAGGGCCAGCTCTACATGATCAAGGTGACGCCGAAGCGCGGCGAGCCCTATTACCTGGTCGACGCCGACGGCGACGGCGAGCTGGAGCACCAGATGTACGAGCTCGATCCCAAGTTCATGATCCCGTCCTGGACCATCTTCCGCTGGTAACGCGCGCAATCCGAGAACCCGCATGTCCGTATTCACGCCCATCAACGAAGACGAACTGAAGCAGTTCCTGCAACGCTTCGAGGTCGGCAGCCTGGAGGACTTCCAGGGCATCAGTGCCGGCATCGAGAACACCAACTACTTCGTCACCACCAGCGGCGGCCGCTACGTGCTCACCCTGTTCGAGAAGCACACGGCCGAGGAGATGCCGTATTTCCTCGGCCTGATGGCCCACCTGGCCGACCGCGGCGTGCCCAGCCCGCACCCGGTGGCCGATCGCGACGGCGACTACCTGCAGACCCTCAAGGGCAAGCCGGCCGCGCTGGTGATGCGCCTGCACGGCGCGAGTCCCGAGCACCCGGGCACGGCCCAGTGCGTCGCCATGGGCACCGCCCTGGCCCGGCTGCACGTGGCGGCGGCCGACTATCCGGCGATCCGCCCCAACGACCGCGGGCCCAAGTGGTGGCGGGTGACGGCCGAAGCCGTGATGCCGAAGCTGGACGCGGACGATGCCGCCCTGCTCGAAGAGGAGATCCGCTTCCAGGGGCTGTACCGCTTCACCGACCTGCCGCGCGGCGTGATCCATGCCGACCTGTTCCGCGACAACGCCATGTTCGAGGGCGACGAGCTCACCGGCATCATCGACTTCTACTACGCCTGCAACGACGCCCTGCTCTACGACCTGGCCGTGACGGTGAACGACTGGTGCAGCGAGGCCGACGGCAGCCTGGACCTGGAACGCGCCCGGGCCATGATGCGCGCCTATCACGCCGTGCGCCCGCTCAAGCCCATCGAGCGCGGCGCCTGGCCGGTGATGCTGCGCGCCGCGGCGCTGCGCTTCTGGCTGTCGCGCCTGCACGACCTGCACTTCCCGCGCCCGGGCGAGATCACGCACACCAAGGACCCGAACGTGTTCCGCGAGATCCTCAGGCAGCGCATTGCCCACGAGACTGAACTGCAGCTCAACTGGGTCTAGCACCGTGCAGCACCGTCTCGACGCCCGCCGCCTGCTCTGCCCGATGCCCGTGATCCGCACGCAGGACCGCATCCGCGAACTCGCGCCGGGCGACACCCTGGCGGTGACCTGCACCGATCCGGGCGTCAAGCAGGACATCCCCGCCTGGTGCCGCATCAACGGCCACCGGGTGCTCGCCATCCACGAGGCCGACGACGAGATCGTGATCGACATCGAGGTCGGCGCGGCCGACTGAGCGCGGCCGGAGGACACCATGGCACATCACCACCCTCACCACGCCGAGGCGCCGCCCGAGGGCTTTGCCGACCCGGCCGCGCACCAGCGTTACCGCGAGACCTTCAAGGTCACCGTCATCGGCTCGGTGGTGGACCTCGCCCTGGGCGTGGCCAAGATCATCGTCGGCGTCATCGCCCACTCCCAGGCGCTGATCGCCGATGGCATCCACTCCCTGTCGGACCTGGGTACCGACTTCATCGTGCTCTACGCCGCACGCCATGCCCATCGCGAGGCGGATGCCGCCCACCCTTACGGGCACCGGCGCATCGAGACGGCGGCCACCGTCATCCTCGGCGCCACCCTGATCGCGGTGGCCATCGGCATCGCCTGGGATGCGACCTACCGCCTGTTCCATCCGGACCTGCTGCTGCACCCGACCATGCTGGCCATGGTCATCGCCGCCATCTCGGTGGTGAGCAAGGAGGCGATCTACCACTACACCATGCACTACGCGAAGAAGTTCCGCTCCAAGATGCTGCGCGCCAACGCCTGGCACAGCCGCTCGGACGCGATCTCCTCGGTGGTGGTCATCATCGGCGTGGCCGGCACCATGGCCGGGCTGCCCTACCTGGACGCCATCGCCGCCATCATCGTCGCGGCCATGGTGGCCAAGATCGGCTGGGACCTGGCCTGGCATGCCGCGCAGGAACTGATCGATACCGGCCTGGAGCAGGAGATGGTGGACAAGATCCGCCAGACCATCCTGCACGTGGACGGCGTGAAGAACATGCACATGCTGCGCACCCGGCGCATGGGCGGGGACGCCCTGGCCGACGTGCACATCCTGGTGAGCCCGCGCATCAGCGTCTCCGAGGGCCACCACATCGGCGAGACGGTACGCAGGACCCTGATCGACACCTTCGACGAGGTGGCCGACGTCACGGTGCACATAGACCCCGAGGACGACGAGGCCGCACCGCCCTGCGAGGGCCTGCCGCTGCGCGGCGAGGTGGTGGCGCGCCTGCGCGAGGCCTGGGCCGGCATCCCGGCGGCCGCGCATCTCGAGAATGTCTCGCTACACTATCTGCATGGCCGTATCCACCTGGAGCTGTTCCTGCCCCTGCATGCCCTGGACGACCCGGAGGATGCCCAGCAGACGACCCGGGCGCTGATCGCCGCCAGCAAGACCCTGCCGGAGGTCGGCGAGGTCGTGGTGCATTACCGTTAGCGCACCATACTGGTGCAGACTTCCGCCACAATGCACTCTTTATGTGCGCGTTATGGCGGTTTTGCCCGGGTGATTGCCTGTTCAACCGGCCTGCGACGCCATTCGGTGGCGTGGCACGCTTAATGCATCTTTGCGATGCACAGTGTTTCGAAATGGTGCCGCCCCCTGGCGGCGAAGCAAACTGCATGCGTTCGGAGGAGTATCCATGTCCGCAGCTGACGTTATGAAGATGATTGAAGAGAACGGGGTCAAGTTCATCGACTTCCGTTTCACCGACACCAAGGGCAAGGAGCAGCACGTCTCCGTGCCGGCGCACACCGTCGGAGAATCCGATTTCGAGGACGGAAAGATGTTCGACGGCTCCTCCATCGCGGGCTGGAAGGGCATCAACGAGTCCGACATGATCCTGATGCCGGATGCCAGCACCGCCGTCATGGACCCCTTCTTCGCCGACCCGACCCTGATCCTGCGCTGCGACATCATCGAGCCGGCCACCATGCAGGGCTACAGCCGTGACCCGCGCTCCATCGCCAAGCGCGCCGAGGAATACCTCAAGTCCACCGGCGTCGCCGACACCGCCTTCTTCGGTCCGGAACCCGAGTTCTTCGTCTTCGACGACGTGCGCTGGGGTGCCGACATGCAGGGCGCCTTCTACTCCATCGACTCCGACGAGTCCGGCTGGAACTCCGAGAAGGTCTACGAGGGCGGCAACATCGGTCACCGCCCGGGTGTGAAGGGCGGCTACTTCCCGGTCCCGCCGGTCGACTCCATGCAGGACCTGCGTTCGGCCATGTGCCTGGTGCTGGAAGAGATGGGCGTCGAGGTCGAGGTACACCACCACGAAGTGGCCACCGCCGGCCAGTGTGAGATCGGCACCAAGTTCGACACCCTGGTCAAGCGCGCCGACTCCACCCAGATCCTGAAGTACGTGATCCACAACGTGGCCCACAACTACGGCAAGACCGCCACCTTCATGCCCAAGCCGCTGGTCGGCGACAACGGCAGCGGCATGCACGTGCACATGTCCTTGGCGAAGGACGGCAAGAACCTGTTCGCCGGCGACCTGTACGGCGGCCTGTCCGAGACCGCGCTGTACTACATTGGTGGCATCATCAAGCACGCCCGCGCGCTGAACGCCTTCTGCAACGGCTCCACCAACTCCTACAAGCGCCTGGTGCCGGGCTTCGAGGCGCCGGTCATGCTGGCCTACTCGGCCCGTAACCGCTCGGCCTCCATCCGCATCCCCTACGTGTCCAACCCGAAGGGTCGTCGCATCGAGGTCCGCTTCCCGGATCCGTCCGCCAACCCCTACCTGGCCTTCACCGCGCTGATGATGGCCGGCCTGGACGGCATCCAGAACAAGATCCACCCGGGCGATGCCATGGACAAGAACCTGTACGACCTGCCGCCCGAAGAGGAAAAGCAGATCCCGCAGGTCTGCTACGCCCTGGACCAGGCCCTGGAGGCCCTGGACAAGGACCGCGAGTTCCTCAAGGCCGGCGGCGTGATGGACGACGACACCATCGACGCCTACATCGCGCTCAAGATGGAAGACGTCACGCGCATCCGCATGACCACCCATCCGGTCGAGTTCGACATGTACTACAGCGTCTGATCGCACCGCGAGAAGCCGCAAACCCCGAACGCCCCGTCTCGACGGGGCGTTTTTTATGCCCCGACCCTTGCACCGGATGCGCCGCGGCGCGAGACTCGTCACTGAGTCCACCCGACCGCGGGGCTATACTGTGCGCATGAAATCACTGCTGATTGCCGTCGTTCTGCTGCTCGTCACCGCCTCGCTGCAGGCCCAGGTCTACCGCTGGGTGGACGAGGAGGGCAACGTGCAGTTCTCCGACACCCCGCCGCCGGGCGACCAGCCGGCCGAGACGGTCGACATCCCCAAGCCGTCGTCCATGGACAGCTACAAGCCGCCGGCCGAGACCCCGGACACGACCGACACCGACACGGCCGACGGCGAGAAGCCCGTTTCCTACCGCCGCTTCAGCATCAGCAGCCCGCCCGACGACGAGGCCCTGCGCGAGAATGCCGGCAACGTCACGATCACCGTGGACATCAGCCCCGAGCTGCAGCCGGGCCACCGCCTGAATCTCTACCTGGACGGCAACCTGCTCGACAACGGCGGCACCCGCACCACGGTCCAGCTCAACAACGTGCCGCGCGGCACCCACCAGGTCCGTGCCGAGATCCTGGATGGCAGCGGCCAGGTCCTGCGCAGCACCTCCAGCAGCTTCCACCTGCTGCGGGCGACGGTGGGGCGGTCACCACCGCCCGCCGGCCAGCCCCTGACCTACCCGCCAGTCGCCAACACCC
>JABURS010000037.1 GCA_014762505.1 Chromatiales bacterium
TCAAGCAGGCAAGTGATTCTACTTTTGGGTTGTCTACTTGACGGGGAAGCTTACGATAGCACTTAGCACATATATCCAGTAAGGCAGAATGAAGGTCTGGCCCACGTCGTCCGTTGAAACCACATCATTGGCTACATTCGAAATCCTTTATACTTGCGACAATCCTTTCGTGAAACTCGTCATTCGAAACTAAACTCGCCGCGGAACACTTCCTTATCATTCAATGAGACGCCGCATACGCGTGACAACTCCACCGGGACTAGATCAGTATTACCGCGTGTGGCAAAGTGGAACTTGTTCAACGCGACATGACACACTGGTGATTCTTCGAATGATTTGACACGCATATCATCATTCGTATCAATTCTGCAGTCTGCGATAACTGACTCAGGCAGGGAGTCGATGATGGCAGGTTTCATTTCCGCCATGTTATAAACCGAGAGCATGGAAACACATGTCCCTTCGGCGACGCCTCCAACGATTTCTTTTGAGAACTCTGGTGAGCCCTTGGAGCTGCCGGCGAAGACGGTCTGACCATTTACTCGCACAAGATATTGCGATGGCTTGAACATTTCCTGCCGGATACAGAACACGGTATCAATCGTTTTTCCATCGATAACAGTCGATGAGGACTGACACCCTGGCGTGGCCGAGGAAAACAGGGAGAGCGTATCTGTTGCAGAAACTGGTTCGCGTGATTCCGGCGGCAGTGCACATGCTGACAGAAAGAGGAGCGGCGGCAGAACAAAGGCAGGGCGACAATCCATATCCATCTCCATAATCACATCAATCTGTTAAGACTCAGGCTCATAGAAAACTGCGGCTAGGCTCGCTAGCGCTCGACCACTGAAACTCTACGTAAACTACCATGTCAACCGAAGGCATCACCTTCGGCTCCAGGCTTTGGCACACCTGATTTCCCGGACTCCTAGACAACGAGTTAATACCCAGAAGTTTGGTTCGAGCAATCATCGGCCTGTGAACCGCAACCAATTCGCGGCTCCTACTGATCAATTCGCTCCAGCGTATTTGGGTCATACCCGCATTCCCGGATAAGTCGCTTGTAGTGGTCATCGATGTTGCGCGTTCCAGACTCCCATGCACCTTTTACGAGTCGATTGCAACGCTCCCTTTCACGTTGCCGCGTTTCTGCAAGGCGCTTCTCATATGCCGCAGAACTAAGGTCTTTCAGTTCGATAGACTCGAGCACCGGCTTGACTAATACCTGATCGATATCGATATCGTAAAGGGGCTTACCGCCTTGATAAGCGACTCCCGCGCTAAACCCAATGGAAGGATATTCCTCATCTCTCATATCCCAACACTCGTACCCTATACTCAAGTAAGACTGCTGGTATTGGCCTCGGAAGTGACCATCTTGATCGATTTTCTCCATGTAACTCATCGTTTCAATCCGCCAGCAGTCTAGTTGTCCGTATCGTATGCGCGTCAAATTACGCTCTTTGGGCCTCGAGTTTTCATCATGCAAATCCATTTGCCAATACTCCTGTCGCTCAATCAACCATTCATCAGGCCTGACGAGCTCCTTCCCGATGAGATGAATATTCGAAGAAATCCCGAAGCCCGCCGCCTTATCTAACACTATAACTTTGCCTTCTCCATATATCATCCTGGCATTAACGCCCCAGTCATCGCGATGGGTATTTCGACTGATTTGCATGGCCTGACAAGGTGATAGCCTCGACCAGAATGAAGGCAGCTTAAAACTAAGACGCTCTAGCTCAATCCGCTGATCGAAATCGAACCCACACGCATCCTGGATGAATACCACATCGTCTCTAAATGAATTGCTCAAGCCAGTACAGCCAGTGGCTACCGATAACACAATCATTGCTAGCTGTAGAATTACTAATCGTCTATTCATGGGAGATTTCTTCTACTCCCATCTGGCTCAATAAAGGTCGGAGGCAAATAGTACTTACTATGTCGGTATATATTCATCGCCGGTTGTTGCCCACCAGCAGCGCATGTTACGTTGTGACAGTGATAGTTGCTGTGAGGACTTTCATCTCCCAGAAGGTATGGGAGTGAAAGAATACTACCCAAGAATGCTCCAGATGTGTTTCGATCATAGTTATTACCTAATAATGGCATTGTTGCTACTGAATCAGTTAATGGGTATCCAAAATATGACGTTCGAGCTGTATTCTCATTTAGCTGAAAAATCACACGATTCTCTGAATCATCTGATTTCTTAACTACAAAACCAGCTTCATCAGCAACCTTGAAGAATCTACCAGCTTTTACAGGCGCACCAGATAACAACAAGGTTCCAGTTTTTTTCACCCCATCGTCGTTCGTGAAATCAAGCCCGTCAATCGCACGATAGGTAATCAGCCCACCCTGACTGTGTCCCGCGAGATTGATCGTATGATTTTGATCGATGCCTTTTTGCAAGAAACTCTTAAACTGTCGCACATTCCCGGATGAAACAATACTACTCGTTGGTAGCAAATCCCATGTTGTCTCCACGATATCGCCCGACAGACCATGCTCTGGGTTATACGCAACGATAAACTCCTCTGCCCCGGTCTGTTGTGCGCCATTTCTTATAGCCTCTTCCATGGAGTTCTGTATGCCATTCGTGAAGACATAGTCGTTATCTTCAGGTCGATCTACTTCGCCCAGCACCTCCAACTTATTAAGATCGATGATCAACTTTCCTGTTTTCTGATCCGTTGTTAATGGCGCCCGCACACGGTAATAGAACTGATCGCCCACGATCAGCGCCGGGACCTGGCCCATCAATCCACCATGATTTGTAACCCCCGGAAACAGGCCGGAACTGAAAATGCCAAAACCATCCAGCCAATCCACGGTCTTGTTATAACCCTCTGTGATTCTGCTCATCCCATCGACGAAGGCATTACCACTCTCTATCTCACCAAGCGCGTCCAGCATGTGGTAAGCCCGGACCGTGTTACGCCCATATTCGTTGAAGTCGTCTTTCCATCGACCGAAGGTGTTTTCACTGATCCTGGTATCAGGGTCGTCACTGGCAAACATCCCTCTCAATGTGCTCAGCGAACTGTCACTCACATACACTGTGGTTTCCTGCTCGCGATCACGGGTTATGACCTGTGCCTGCGCCAGATCACGATTCAGCCCACTGATACTATCCCTACCCGTACCCTGATCCGCACGCACGATCACACTCCCCGCACCGACTGTCGCGCGATTTATCTGACGGTAATCGTGATTGTTGTAATAACCGGAAAATGTCCCACCCAACCCTGCTGAACCGTCCTCTTGCCTGCCAGATCGTACCGGCTGATTGGTTGCCCGATTATTCGATTCCTGCTGAGCATTATCACCGCTAAAGGTCAGGCTCACATTCGCATAATATGACTTCTCTCTATCCCTATCGTATAAGTCACTGAAACTGAGGGTTTGAGTATCAAACGAGAGATCCCCGTTCTCAGCAGCGATTACTGCGCCGCCCAGATGTGTATGCCCTCCGACCTGGGCGTTTACTGAATCGCGCCCGATCAAGCGTGTCTGCTCTTCCACCCAGGCCTTTTCACCACTGGTTTTGCCATAACCCAACGATCCGGAAACCGAGGTACCCATTCCGACCACCACGCGCAGGCTTCCATCGATCCGCTCCCCATCGGCTCGACCTGTATCCTGCAACGACGCCACTGTCAGATCATTGCCAATATCCAGTGCGATATGGCTGCCTTCGACTACTGCACCCATCACCTGGGTGTCGCCACCACTTTTCACGTCGATTCTGCCACCCGCAGCAATTTGGCTATTGTTAAAGCCCTGCTGATCACGCTCCAAATCGTTTCGACCAAGATGCACGCTACCGTATATGCCGACTGCAACACCACCCTCACCAGCCGTAGCAGATATACCAACCTCTCCTCCCCCACTGCGGCCTCGTTCTTCATAGCGGCTATACGATTTCTGCGCATCGATATACCGGTCACGACCGGCAATCATTCGGATATCCTGCTCCGCAGAGACCTCACTCCCCCGCACCATTAGATCACTCAACGCGCGGATTTCGGCACTTCCTCCAGCATAAAGCATGCTGCTCTGTGCACCGGTAGCCCTGTAGTCCATCTCCTGATCGTCGAAACTGCCACCGAACCCGGCACTTGCTGTATTCTTTTGTGCATTGATGATGAGACCATAACGCTCGAACCGCGTATCTATGTCTTGAACGAACTCATTAGTCGCCGCCTCGATACCAATATCACGTGCACTCAGACGCAGGTCAGCAACGGACATCATCCGAGAACCTTGCAGGCGGATGTCCTCATCAGCCTTTATACTGACATCTCTTCCAGCCCACACCTCTGCACCACGCGCTAGCGTATTTCTCTCCATTGATGTGGTCGTCGTCGTCGTTGTGCCCACAAATCCGTTTGCCGTTGGACCAGTCAGGAAATTATCGATAGCATCAATGGCTTTCAGATTCCCACTTATCTTGCTCACTGCGTCGTCGCCATCGTCAGACGCACGAATCGCATCAACCGTGTCTTCAAAGTTGTGCTGCAGACCAGCGCTTATTCCGCTGCGACTCAAGCTTTCGACATGACGCATTGTTTCCGTGCTTTCTTCGCTAATTAGCTGTATCGACCCTCCTGTCATAATGTCGATATCTCTCCCTGCGAGAATTTCTCCTGCTCCGTGAAGCACATCGGTCTTGGCTGCAATCCGAATGTCATTTCCTGCCTGAATTCGTCCAAGATTGACGTCATCCTTATAATGCTCACTAGTCAATCCACGTGTTTCAATACCCGCGAAGGAATTCATGCCATTGCCGTCAAACTTCACCTCAAGCCCAACGCGCTCGACCGTCTGCTCTTCCCTGTCCATTGAATAGCTTCTACCGGCTGCGATCCTTACTTCGTTTGCCGATACATATAGGTCTCGACCGGCATTGATCTCCGAACCCATGACATCCACACCGCCGGTTGCGGAAATCTGAATATCCTTCCTGGCTTCGAGAATCGAGCCAACATAGCTTTCTTCGGTTTTCCAGTGCTTATCATGCCGCTCCTCGGCAATACTCAGAAAGTCATCTTCTAACTTCAGCTTTATCCTGCTTTTGTATTCGTGTTCGAACACCGCCAGCGCCTCCTTCTCGCCGACGATGTTGATGTTCGCCTGGCGGTCGTCGCCGGACTGGTAGCCGGCATCGGCCATGATGTTCTCGGCGCGGATGCGGCCGGCCACGACGTTGATGTCGCCTGCGGCAAGCAGGATGGTGTCGCCGCCGCTGGTGAGCTCGGCATGCCCGAGGCGCTGCGCCTCGGAGCGGTGCACGCTGCCGGATTTCGAGAAGCCGCCGAAGCCGCTCTTGTGCCGCTCCTTGCGGTAGGTGCTGTATTCGAAGCCGGACAGCACGTTGAGGCTGTCGCCGGCATAGAGCATCAGGTCCTGGCCGGCCGCGATGCGGGTGCCTTCCAGCACCACCCGCCCGCTCTCCTGCGGACCTTGTGCGCCCAGGTTGACGAAGACGTTGCCGCCGCTGGCGAGCTCCGTTTCCACCAGCTTGACGTCCCGGCTCTCGATGATGGTCGTCTTGCTGCGGCCGAAGCTCTTTTTCTTCTTGCGGTAGTAGTAGTAATAGTCTTCGTTGTTCACGCCGAGCAGGCGCATGTCGCCGCCGGCATTGAGGGACAGCATGCTGTCTTCACCGTCTCCGGCGCGGATCCGGCTGCCGTAGGTGATGAGGTCCTGCCCTGCCTGGATGGCCAGATCGCCGCGGCTTGCCAGCGTGACGACGTCGTGGCGCACGGTGCGCCTGATCTCGCGCGCGCCCTGGATGGTCTCGGTCTGGCGCAGGTTGCGCAGGGCCTCGAGCCGGACGTTCTCCCCGCGGATGCGGATGTCTTCGGCCTGCACCTGGCTGCCGGCGAGTTTCACGTCCCCGTCGGCGTCGATCACCATCGCGCCGCCGGCCGTGAAACGACCCACGGTATGGTCGATCTCGCGGGTCTTGCTGCCGAAGGTGAACCAGCCGCGCGAGATGGTCCCGCTGGACCGGTCGATCCGGATCGCCTCCTGGCTTATATCCCCTTCCGCCTGCAGGATGATGTCGCCATCCGCCCGGTAGCGCCCGGCGGTATCGACGATGTCGCGCTCGGCCGAGAGCAGGATGTCGCCCCCGGCCGCGAGCCGGCCGGTATCGAGGATCACGGCCTCGTTGCCCCGGCCGCTCACCAGGCGATCGTTGCGGATGTCGCGTGCCGCGACGACGATGTCGCCGCCGGCGGTCAGGTTGCCGCTGTTGCGGTAGTCGCCGTCTTCCACCCGGGCGACGATGTCGCCTCCGGCCTCGAGCGTGCCGATGACGTCGCGCCGCTGGTAGGTGGTGACATCGTGCGGGCCATCGTCCCGTACCTGGCGACGACCGAAGAAACTGTCGTCGTCGTCCGGCGTGTACTTCTGCCAGGTCTCGCGCTGGCGGCGATCGCTGGCGCGGGCCAGCAGGGTGGCGTTCTCGATACCGTCACCGGCCTGCTGCAGGATGTCGCCCCCGGCGGTGACCTCTGCCCCGATGTGCCGGATATGCCCGCCAGCATCCTGGATGATGTCGCCCGCGGCCTGCAGGCTCGCCTGCTGCACCTGGACGTCGTGCAGGGTGCGTTGTGTGTCGCTGGTGCTGACCAGGCTGTGGTCTTCCCAGGTACTGCGGTGTGTCGTCACCTGTTCGCGGAGATAGCGCTGGGCCAGGCTCTCGTTGACGATATCGCCGCCGGCCTGCTGCATGATGTTACCGGCCGAGCCGAGCTCCGTGCCGCGATTCTCGATGTTGTTGCCGGCCACCTGCACCAGACCGCCCTCGCCCGCCTCGATCTCTGCCACGTCCACCGTCACCTGCTGGGCGCGCACCGTGCTGCGCGTGCGGGTTTCCTCTCCGTCGCCGTAGAAATAGTGGACGCGGTTGCCCCGGCGGTTCGCCATGTCCCACTGCCGCTCGCGCACCGACATCACGCTCGCCGTGCGGATATCGCCCTCCGCCTGCATCAGGATGCTCTCGCCCGACAGGTAACCGGCCTGCTGGGTGATGTCGCCGCCGCGGGCGACCAGCACCAGGCTGCCATCGGCCGATGTCGATCCGGCAGTCATCGAGGCCACCGATGGTGTTGCCGATGCCCGCACGGCACGGATGTCGGCCTGCGTCAGGGTCATGTCGTCCTGCGCGATCAGCAGCACGCTGCCGCCCTGCACGTTCGCCGTGCCGGCATCGCCTGCCCGGTAGGTCGCGTTGCCGGCCATCGTCACCCGCTTCGGCTCGGCGGTCTGCGCGCGGCGGGCCTGCAGTTTCATCAGGCCGCTCCAGGGCGCGGCGACGGCGATGTGGCGCAGCGGGCGTTCCTGCGCCAGATGCGCCGGCGGCGTGCGGCGCCGGTCGGCGATGTCGATGGACTGCGCCTGCACCAGCACCTGGTTGCCGGCCAGGACCTGGGCGCCATCCTGCACGTAGCGGCCGCTCAGCTGCACCACCACGTCGTTGCCCGCCGCGATCTGCGCCGTGCGATAACGCACCTGGCCATCGGCGTCGACATACCAGTCGCGCTGCCGGCCGCTGATGTTGAGGTCGACGGCCTCGATCACCAGGTTGTCGCCGGCCAGCAGATCGGCATCGCGGTTGGTGATGGTCTCGCCCTTGAGGAAGAGGTTCTCCTGGGCCACGATCTGCGCGCTCAGGCGCTCGGCCCGGTGCTGCAGGCCGCCGCCCGCCTCCGGCAGCAGCAGCCGGGGGACATAGAGGGTGCGGCCATCGGCCTGCGCCTGCGGCGCGAACACCAGCACCGGCTCCCGGACCGCGGCACGCTGGCTGCTGTCGGGCAGCTGGCCGAAGGCGAGGCCGGTGGCCTCCATGTAGGCCCGGGTGTTGCCGTACAGCGTGCTCAGCTGCCCCAGGCCGTTGCGGTCCCCGGTGGCAAAGGACACGCCACCCTGCGCACGCAGCGCGTGCATGAGGAGCTCGGCCAGGTAGACGTCGTCACCCGCCAGCTGCGCGTTCGGCCCGAGCCGGATGCCGCCGGCATCCAGGAACGCACGGGTGAGCCGGGTGGGGTCGGATACCAGCAGGTCGTTGTCGTACAGTGGCCGCAGGATGTGCCGGTAGTCACCGCCGGATTGCGCGAACCAGGCCTGGCCACCGAGCGCGTCCAGGTAGCCCGCGGTGTCGATCACGCCGCCGGCCGGGGCCGCCGGCGTCCAGCCGCCACCGGTGTTGTTGATCACGGGGGCATCGAGGATGACGTTGCCGCCCTCGATCATCCCGCTGTTGTCGAGCCGCTGGCCGAGCGTGGCCTGCAGCCGCCGCCCGGCGCTGATCACGCCGTAGTAGGGCGCCACGTTGCCGTTGCTGAGCACCTCACCCGTGATGGAGAGGTTCCGCCCGGCCGTGATCTGGCCGCCCTGGTTGGCCAGGGTGCCGACCTGCAGGTTGACGTCGCTGCCGCTGATGCGGCCCGTGCCGGTCTGGGTCAGGCGCTCGGCCTGGATGCCGACCACGCCGGTGACGGCCTCGTCCAGGTTCAGCTCGGCGATCAGCCGGGCGTTGGCGTCCTGGATCTCGCGCGTGAGGTCGGCGGCGCTGCGCTGCCTGCCGTCCAGGATGGCGCGCGTATGCGCCATCACCAGGTCACTGGGGTCGAGGATCATGCCGCTCTGGCCCAGCTGGTTGTTCGTCAGGTCCAGCGCCGTGATCAGCCCGCTGTTGTGGATCTGCCCCGTCACCTCGCCGGGCAGCCGGTGGCCGATGTCCACGGCGCCCTCCAGCGAGACGATCAGCCCGCTGTTGTCGAGCCGCTCGTCCACCAGCAGGCGCAGGGCGCCCTGGTTCTCGATCAGCCCCTGGTTGTCGAGCCGGCTTACCCGCAGGGTGCCGTCGGCGAGATCGGCCAGCACGTCCTGGTTGATCAGTTCGTACAGGTCGATGTGGCGTTGCCCGCCGATCTGCTGGGTGCCCGTGGCATCGTGGCGATAGCTGCCGTCACCCTGCAGGTAGAGCTCCCCGCCGGCGACCAGGCTGCCATCCAGGATCAGCTGCGCGCCGGCGGCGGTGACCAGCGTCATGTCGCCGGCGGCACGCAGGCTGCCGGTGCTGCGGATGTCGCCGGCGGCCGCGGCGATGCGCAGGTCCCCGCCGCTGTCGAAACGGCGCCCGCTGTCGAGGTCGGCCTGGATGGTCAGGTCCCGCCCGGCCGCCGTCTCGATGTCGGCCTGGGTGTTCAGCGTGCCGGCGGCGAGCGTCAGGTCGCGCTGCGAGACCACGCGGCAGGCCCCGTCGCCCGCCGCGCAGTGGAGGTTGATGGCCCCGCCCGCGCTGAGCTGTCCCGGACCATCGGTGATCTGCGCCGCCTCGCCGCTGATCTGCCAGGTGACATCGCCGGCGGCAACGGTGCTGCCGGTGGTGCGGATCTCGGCCCGGGCGTCGGTGGTGCCGATCGTGACGTCGCCACCCTGCGCCTCGGCGCTGCCATAGACGAGGTCGTCCTGCGAGGCCAGGTCGACGGCGCCGCCCGCCGTCACCGCGCCGGCCGTGAGCCGGCCCGACTGGCTGCTGACGTCGACGTCGCCGCCCGCACGCAGCTGCGCCGCCTGCACATCCCCGTCGGCTACGAGCACGACGTCGCCCGCCGCCTGGGTGAGGCCGTCGCTCACGAGGTCCGCCCCGGCCGCCGTGGTGCCGATGCGCACATCGCCGGCCTGGCTGCGCGCATCGCGATACACCAGGTCGCCGGCGGCGGTGATCTCGATGTCGCCGCTGGCGAGCAGGTCGGTGGGCAGGCTGACGCCGGTACCCGCGTCCGTGGCCCGGATGAAGATCTGACCGGCATGCATGGCACCGGCGGCGGAGGCATCGATGGCCACGCTCACGTCGCGCCCGCCGGCAGACGGGTCTGGCTGCCAGGTGGTCGCGGCGCCATCGGCCACGGTCATCTCGCCGGCACCGGCGTACAGCTGCAGCTGGCCGCCGAGGGCCTCGACCAGGCCGTCCACGCTGGCCTGCCGGGTCAGCAGGGTGGTGATGTCGACATTCGAGGCATCCAGCCCGCCCGCGCCGATGATCAGCTGCGCGGTGTTGTTGCGGTCCACCGTCAGCCGGATGGTGGCGCCATCCAGGGCATCCAGCTCGGGCACGGCGGTGCTCAGCAGCACCTCCTGCAGGCGCGTGCCGGCATCGCCCGCCGCGGTGGGCGTGCGGATGAAACCGCAGCCGTCGCAGGTGATGCCGTTGGGGTTGGCGAGGATGTAGCGGGCGTTGTCACCGAACAGCTCGGTGGTGCCGTTCAGGTCGCTGCGGCGGTTGCTGGTGACTTCGTTGAGGATGATGCGGGCCGTGCCGCCGGCCAGGTTCGGGTTGGCGGCCAGGTCACCCGCCAGCGCAGAGGTGCCGTCCACCCGGGAGTTGTTGATGACCGCACCCTCGGTGCCGACACTGAAACGGTCGAAGGTGTTGTGCGAGACGCCGCCGGCAGACGGCCGGGCGATGTTGACGACCTCGGCCCCGCCGATGCGGTCGACCGTGGTGGCGGTGGCGCCGTCGGCCACGATGTCGGCATGGACCAGTCCGCTGTGCAGCGTGACGGCACTGCAGAAGGCGGCGGCGAGGGCGAGGGGCGACTTGCGGAGTGCGGCCAGATCCATCTGGAGATACTTCCCTGATTGTGTGTCCTGCGACGGGTTTTATGCGCGCTCGAACCGAAAAGGATACCAAAAATCGACGCCGGCGCCATAAGGATGTCTTATGCCTTATAAGCCGGCCGGGCTACCACCACTTCCAGTCCACGCTGGCATAGAAGATGTGGTCGTCGGCCTCGACGATGTCCGGGTGATGCAGCGGATGGCCGTAGGTGGCAGACCAGGTCAGCACCTGCCGCCAGGGCAGTGACACCGACTGCTGCACGCCCAGGGCGACACCGGCCAGCCAGGCATCGGGCTCGCCCGAATTGGCCAGGTTGTCGTTGATGGCCACGAGATACCCGCCGTCCAGTCCCAGGGAGAGGCTCATGCCCCGCGTCAGGACGGAATCGCCCGGCAGGTCCCAGATCAGGTCGTTGCGCAGATACGCGCCCGAATCGCCCGCCAGCGGCGAGTTGCGAAAGCCCCGCACCGTGCCCGAATCCCCCAGCGTGATCTGCTCCGAGCCGAACAGCGGGTCGCGGCTCAGCTGGCCGGACAACAGGCCGCGATAGCTCCAGCCCTCGCCGAGCACGCCCAGGGTCTGGATGGTGGAGACATCGAGACTGAGTTTTTCGAACTGGGCGCGCGGCACGTCGTCATCGCGCACCGGCCCGTCCTGCAGGGCATCGAACAGGTCCAGGCCGCGCGCATAGGCCGCGCCGAAGGACCAGATGCCGCTCGGGACACGCCGCACGTGCTGGGCGTCGATGGTGAAGATGGTCAGCCTGCGCGAGCTGGTATCCAGGCGCACGTCCTCGAGAAAGCTGTCGTTCGCCTTGTGCGCCAGGTCCATGCCGAAGCTGGTCTTGCTGTGCCGGTCGCGGTGGACGACCCGCGAGGCCTTCAGCCGGCTGGTGGTCGAGTCGCCGCTCAGCCTGAAGTCGCCGACGTTGTCGCTGATGGTGGTGAGGTAGCGGGAATAGCTGTGGTTGAGATTGAGCGTCCAGTAGCCATAGGGGATGGACAGGTTGGCGCTGATGCTCTCGCTGTCCTTCTCCTCGTCATCGCCGCCCACGTATTGCGAGGCCGTGATCATCCACTGATCGTTCAGCCACAGCAGGTTGTCGACGTCGGCGACCAGCTTGCCCTGGTCCTGCCCGGTGCTCTCTGACCCGAGGTTGTCGTAGCCCAGGTGATAGCGGAAACGGTCCTCCGGCTGGTTGCTGATCTGCAGCTGGCCGTAGCCGGGCTTCTCCGGCACCGGGACGATATCCATGGTCGCCCGGTTCGATGTGAGGCGGTTGATCTGTTCCAGACCCTGCTCGATGTCGCGGATGTAGGCGACCTCGTCGACCATGCCGGGAAAGGCGGTGAGCACCTGCAGGCGGTCGTGCAGGCGGCCTTCATTCAGCTTGATGCTGTCGAGCCGGCCCTCGAGGACCTGGAAGATCAGCACGCCCTCCTTCAGGTTCTGCTCCGGCAGCAGATAGGCCCGCGAGAGTATCCAGCCCTTCTCGATGTAGAACCGGTCGATGTCCACGCGCAGGCGATCGATGTCCTCGACCGTGAGGCAGCGATTCAGATAGGGCTCGATCAGGGACTGTTTTTCGAAGGCGTAGAGATTGTCCGCACCGCGCAGCTCGATCCGGGTGATCTCGAAGCACACGGGCGGCACCGCCCGCTCCGGCGCCGGTTCCGGCGTGGGCGGCTCGAGCACGCGCAGCGAGCGTTCCAGCTCCCGCAGGTTGCGCTCGCGTTCGAGCAGCTTGAGCTGCTGCTGTTGCTCGCGCAGCAATTGTTCGCTTTGCTGTTCGACCACCGCATCGGGTGGCGCGGCAACGAGTACCGGGGAGAGGCCCACCAGCAGGAGGGGGAAAAACGCGCGGGTCATCCACTTCATGAGCGATCCATGCTGTCCAGCGGCGGGGGGTTTATTGCTATGATTGGCGATTCGCGGCGAATCTTATAACCACCTCAGGGACGATGGCAAATGACGCGCTTTTCCAGGTTACATTCCCTCATCGGCTTGTGCTGCCTGCTGCTGGCCAGCGGTTTCAGTCACGCGGGCAGCCAGTTCTATCTGGGCCTCGACGCCGCCCGGCACACCCTCGACACCGAGACCACCACGACCTATTCCGCCATCGAGCCGACCAGTTTCGGCGAGGCGCGCGACACCTATGGCAACTGGGGAATGCGCGCCGGCTACAAGTTCAAGAGCCGCCTGACCGATCGCCACTTCTGGGCGCCGGAACTGGCCGTGATGACCTTCGATGACGACGACTATCTCTATGGCACCCACCTGCGCCTCGGCTATGAACTGGCGCCGCTGGAGGTCTACACCAGCCTGGGCGTCAGCCGGATCGAGAAGTTCACCGACAATCGCCTGAGCTATGGGCTCGGCCTTGAATACCGGCTGACCAATCATGCATCATTCAGCGCCGAGTGGACGCGCTACGACCCGATCGAGGAGTCCACCCGGTCGACCGTCTTCATCGGCCTGACCGAGGTCGACATCCAGACCCGGACGGAGCGCTCGCTCGACACCATTCGAATCGGATTCACCTATTACTTTCAGGGATCGATATGAAAACCACACGCCTGCTCGTCATCGGCATCTTCGTCCTCGGTGCCGCCGGCCTCGCCTATCAGTTCTATCCGCGACAGACCATCGACGAGGCGTCTGCGCCCGTCGATGCGGCCAGCACCGGGACACCGGCCAGCAATACCGACGACCCCGTTCTGGCGCGCGTGAACGGCACCCCCGTGCACAAGTCGGAGCTCATTCCCTACCTGCAGGACCTGGCGAGCAACGAGCAACTGCTGCAGTGGGGCCAGCTCGAATCCATTCCGCCCGAGATCTTCGAGACCGCCCTTCTCAATCTGACGCAGGACCGGCTGGTGCGACAGCTCGCCGACGAGGCGCAGATCACCCGGCGCCCCGAGGTGCAGGCCCTCATGGACAAATCCAGCAACCGGATCGCCAAGCTCGCCTATCTCGACCAGCTGACGCCCGGCCTCGTAGACGAGGCCAGCATCCGGCAGCGCTACGACGAACTGGTCGCCTCCCTGCAGGGCAAGAAGGAATACCGCGCACGCCACATCCTGCTGAAGGACGAACAGGAGGCCGGCACCATCCTGCAGGCCCTGGAAAACCGCCCCTTCGGCGAACTGGCGAAGCTCTTCTCCCTGGATGAGAACACCGGCCTGCGTGGCGGCGACCTGGGCTATTTCCTCCTCGGCACGCTGGACGAGGAGTTCGAGTCACAGCTGACCCGTCTCGAGGTGGGCACCGTCTCGCGGCCATTCCAGACGCGCTTCGGCTGGCATGTCGCCATCCTGGATGACGTGCGCGATGCAAGACCGATGCCCTTCGAGCAGGCCGCCCCCATCATCCGCCAGCAGCTCGAACGCCAGGCGACACAGGCGTGGCTGGATCAGCTGGTGGCAAAGGCCGACATCGAGCCGGCCACTGCGGACGACCTCCAGGGCCGCGCCCCCGACGCGCAATAGCCGTTCACCGGGATGCGCCCTGCCTGACGCCAGGCACAAAAAAAGCCGACCGGTCTCCCGGTCGGCTTTTTTCTGAACCGGAGGTCTCCGGTTCGAAGCAGGCGGTGCTCAGCCCTTCTTGATGAAGAAGGTGAATTCGCCGCCGGCTTCGCTGTGTTCGACCAGCTCGTTACCGGTCTGCTTGCAGAAGGCTTCGAAGTCCTTCACGGCACCCGGGTCGGTGGCGACAACCTTCAGCACGTCACCGGAGTTCAGTTCGGCGATGGCCTTCTTGGTGCGCAGGATCGGCAGCGGGCAGTTCAGGCCGCGAGCGTCGAGTTCGGAAGCGAAGTCAGTCATGGGACCTCCCGTTCGTTATGTAGTCAGCAGTGATTGACAGGGTCTTTTAATCAAGCTTTTCTCGGTAAAACCGCCCTGCAAGTGCATGCGCGGGCCCGAAGAGGCTGCACCTTACCATAGACCCGGCGTATTTCACAATTCTTTGATATACCCGTCCTAAATAGGGCTATAACTATAAAAACAGATGGAAAAACGGGCGGTTAGCGGTATCCTGCGCATTCCTATGAAACTCCATTTCACCAAGATGCACGGCCTGGGCAACGACTTCGTCGTGATCGACGCCATCAACCAGGCCGTCGACCTGACGCCGGAACGCGTGCGCTTTCTCGCCAACCGCCGCCTCGGCGTGGGCTGCGACCAGGTCCTGGTGGTGGAGCCCTCGCCGGTGCCCGAAGCCGACTTCCGCTACCGCATCTTCAATGCCGACGGCAACGAGGTGGAGCAGTGCGGCAACGGGGCGCGCTGCTTCGCGCGCTTCGTGCGCGAGCGCGGCCTGACGGACCGGACCGAGATCCCGGTGCTCACCGGCGGCGGGCGCATCCTGCTGAAGGTGCAGCCCGACGGCCAGGTGACGGTGGACATGGGCCCGCCGCGGCTGACGCCGGCCGACATCCCCTTCGAGGCCGAGGCGGCGAACACGGCCTATCTGCTGGAGGTGGACGGCGAGACCGTGGAGATCGGTGCCGTCTCCATGGGCAACCCCCATGCCGTGCTGCGCGTAGATAATGTGCAGACCGCACCGGTGGCGCGGCTCGGGCCGGCCATCGAGGCGCATCCGCGATTCCCGAATCACGTAAACGTCGGTTTCATGCAGGTGGTGGACCGCAACCACATCCGCCTGCGCGTCTACGAACGCGGCGCGGGCGGGACCCTGGCCTGCGGCACCGGCGCCTGCGCGGCGGTGGTGGCCGGGCGCATCCAGGGCCTGCTCGACGAGCTGGTGGCCGTGGACCTGCCGGGCGGACGTCTTATGATAAGCTGGCCCGGGGACGCCGCGCCGGTGCTCATGACCGGCCCGGCGGAAAGTGTATTCGAGGGGACCATCGACCTATGACCACCCAGACCGAGCGAGACAGCGCGGCACCCGCCCTGACCGACGAGGCCGTGGACGCCTATCTGCGGGCCCATCCGGACTTCTTCGAACGCCACACCGAACTGCTGGCGCTGATGCGCCTGCCCCACCACGTGGGCGGCGGCGCGGTGTCGCTGGTGGAGCGCCAGGTGGGCCTGCTGCGCGACAAGAACCGCCAGCTGGAACGCAAGCTCATGGACCTGGTGCAGGTGGCCCGCGACAACGAGCACCTGAGCAGCCGCCTGCACCGCCTGGCCCTGGCCCTGATGGAGGCCGACGGCCTGGACGGCGTGCTCGCCACCACCCAGGAACTGCTGCGCAGCGAGTTCAAGGCCGACCACGTGGTGGTGCGCCTGATCGGCGAGCCGGGCGCCGCCGACAGCCCGCACCACGTCGACCCCGAGGACGACGGCCTGGCCGCCTTCGACGAGCTGTTCGACACCCGGCGCCCGGCCTGCGGCCGCCTCAGCCAGCGCCAGCTCGGCTTCCTGTTCGGCGAGCATGCGGGCGAGGTGGCCTCGGCCGTGGCCGTGCCCCTGTTCAATGCCGGCCGCCTGGGCGTGCTGGGCCTGGGCAGCCGCGAGGACACCCGCTTCCACCCCGGCATGGGCACCCTGTTCCTGGGCTACCTGGGCGAACTGATCGCCGGGGCCGTACACGCCAACCGGGGCGCCTGACGACCCGGCCGTGAGCGCCCCCGATACCGCCCCCCTCGATGCCTTCCTGCGCCACCTGCGGGAAGAAAGACGCTACTCGCCACACACCCTCACGGGCTATGCCCATGACCTGAACCGCCTGCTCGGCTGGTGCGAACGCGAGGGCGTCGCGTCCTGGACGGCGCTTTCCGGTCACGACGTGCGCCGCTTCGCGGCCGAGCTGCATCGCCAGGGCCTGGGCGGGCGCAGCCTCAAGCGCCAGCTCTCGGCGATACGCCGCTATTACCACTACCTGATGCGCGAGGGCCTGGCCGCCGCCAATCCCGCGCTCGACATCCCCGCCCCGAAGTCGCCGCGCCGCCTGCCCAAGGCCCTGGACGTGGACGAAATGAGCCAGCTGCTCAGGCCGGCGGGCACCGATCCGCTGGCCCTGCGCGACGCCGCCATGCTGGAACTCATGTATTCCTCCGGCCTGCGCCTGGCCGAGCTGGTGGGGCTGAACCTGGACGACGTCGACCGTGACGACGCCCTGCTGCGCGTGACCGGCAAGGGCAGCAAACAGCGCGACCTGCCGGTGGGCCGCCAGGCCCTGCGCGCCCTGGCCGACTGGCTGCGCGCCCGCCCGGGGCTGGCGACCCCGGAGGAACCGGCCCTGTTCGTCAGCCAGCGGGGGCGCCGCCTCTCGCCCCGCGCGGTGCAGAAGCGCTTTCGCGAGCGCGGCATCACGGCCGGTCTCGCCCGCGGCGTGCACCCGCACATGCTGCGCCACTCCTTCGCCAGCCACCTGCTGGAATCCTCCGGCGACCTGCGCGCCGTGCAGGAGCTGCTCGGCCACGCCGACATCAGCACCACCCAGATCTACACCCACCTCGACTTCCAGCACCTGGCGAAGGTCTACGACGCGGCCCACCCGCGGGCCCGCAAGCGGCGCGGCAGCGAATAACCCGCCGCCCGTCCGGGGGAAGCCGGCCGGCCCCTGGTGTACAATGTCCGACCCCTGAATCTTCGGAGACCCCCGCGTGGAACAATACCGTGGCACCACCATCCTGTCCGTGCGCCGCAACGGCAAGGTCGTGATCGGCGGCGACGGCCAGGTCTCGCTGGGTAACACCATCATGAAGGGCAACGCGCGCAAGGTGCGCCGCCTGTACGACAACCGCGTGATCGCGGGCTTCGCCGGCGGCACCGCCGATGCCTTCACCCTGTTCGAGCGCTTCGAGGCCAAGCTGCAGGAACACGGCGGCAACCTCACCCGCGCCGCCGTGGAGCTGGCCAAGGACTGGCGCACCGACCGCATGCTGCGCCGCCTGGAGGCACTGCTGGCCGTGGCCGACGACACCGCCTCGCTCATCATCTCCGGCAACGGCGACGTGATCGAGCCGGAGGAGAGCCTCATCGCCATCGGCTCCGGCGGCCCCTACGCCCAGTCCGCCGCCCGCGCGCTGCTGGAGAACACCGAGCTCTCCGCCCGCGAGATCGTGGAGAAGGGCCTGAACATCGCCGCCGACATCTGCATCTACACGAATCACCACCTGACCATTGAAGAACTCTAGGCCCGCCCGCAACTCTCAGGGTTGACCCCTTCTTCACGCGACACAGAGACCCGCTATCCCATGACCGAGATGACCCCGCGCGAGATCGTCCAGGAACTGGACAAGCACATCGTCGGCCAGCAGGACGCCAAGCGCGCCGTCGCCATCGCCCTGCGCAACCGCTGGCGCCGGCAGCAGCTGCCCGAGGCGCTGCGCCAGGAAGTCACGCCCAAGAACATCCTCATGATCGGCCCCACCGGGGTGGGCAAGACCGAGATCGCCCGCCGCCTGGCACGCCTGGCCAACGCCCCCTTCATCAAGGTGGAGGCGACCAAGTTCACGGAAGTGGGCTACGTCGGCCGCGAGGTCGACTCCATCATCCGCGACCTGGTGGACGTGGCCATCAAGCAGATGCGCGAGCAGGAGGCCGGTCGCCTGCGCCACCGTGCCGAGGACGCCGCCGAGGAACGCATCCTCGACGCCCTGCTGCCGCAGCCGCGCAGCCCCGGCTTCCTCAGCGAGCCGGCGCCGGCCGATGACTCGGGCACGCGCCAGAAATTCCGCAAGAAGCTGCGCGAGGGCGAACTCGACGACCGCGAGATCGAGATCGAGGTGAGCGCCGCGCCGGCGGGCGTGGAGATCATGACCCCGCCCGGCATGGAGGAGATGGCCAGCCAGCTGCAGGGCCTGTTCCAGAACCTGGGCGGCGCGCGCCGGCAGACGCGCAAGATGAAGATCAGGGACGCCATGAAGGTCCTCACGGACGAGGAGGCGTACAAGATGATCAACGAGGAGGAGCTCAAGGCGCGTGCGCTGTCCATGGTCGAGCAGAACGGCATCGTCTTCATCGACGAGATCGACAAGGTGGCCAAGCGCGGCGAGACCGGCGGGGCGGACGTCTCGCGCGAGGGCGTGCAGCGCGACCTGCTGCCGCTGATCGAGGGCTGCACCATCAACACCAAGTACGGCATGGTGCGCACCGACCACATCCTGTTCATCGCCTCCGGTGCCTTCCACCTGTCCAAGCCCTCGGACATGATCCCCGAACTGCAGGGCCGCCTGCCCATCCGCGTGGAGCTCGACGCGCTCTCCGCCGAGGACTTCGTGCGCATCCTCACCGAGCCCAGCGCGAGCCTCACCGAGCAGTACCGCGAGCTGCTGCGCACCGAGGGCGTGGAGGTGGGCTTCACCGACGACGGCGTAAAGCGCATCGCCGAGGTGGCCTTCGAGGTCAACGCCCGCACCGAGAACATCGGCGCGCGCCGCCTGCACACCGTGATGGAGCGGCTGCTCGAAACCGTCTCCTTCGAGGCGCCGGACGGGGCGACGTCGGTGACCGTGGATGCGGCCTACGTGGACCGCTACCTCGGCGAGCTGGTGCAGGACGAGGACCTGAGCCGCTACATACTCTAGGGACGGGTTGACCATGAGCGACCGCAAGACGCACTGGGAAGACGTATACCGCGGCAAGGCCGCCCACGAGCTGGCCTGGTTCCAGCCGCGGGCCGGCACCTCGCTGGACCTGATCGCCGCCGCCGGCATCCCCAATGCCGCCGTCATCGACATGGGCGCCGGCGCCTCCCGCCTGGTGGACGACCTGGTGGCGGCGGGCTTCGTCGACGTCACGGTGGTCGACATCGCCGAGGCCGCCCTGGACCAGGCCCGCGCGCGGCTGGGCACGCTCGCCCAGCGCGTCGCCTGGATCGCGGCCGACGCCACCGAGGTCGAGCTGCCCCGACAGTACGACATCTGGCACGACCGCGCCGTGTTCCACTTCCTGACGACGGATGCCGACCGCGCGGCCTACCTCGATCGCCTGGGCCGTTTCCTCAAGGTCGGCGGTCAGGCCATCATCGCCGCCTTCGCGCCCGACGGGCCGGAGCAGTGCAGCGGCCTGCCCGTGCAGCAGTACGACGAACAGACCCTGGCCGCCACCCTCGGCCCGGACTACACATTGATCGAAAGCCGGCACGAAATGCACGCGACGCCTGCCGGCAACGAGCAGGCTTTCGTATACTGCCGGTTCGAGAAACGCGCCTGAACGCCCAGCGGAGAGTGACATGACACGCCCGACCGAGATCCACCTGCACCAGAAGTCCCGCATCCTGGAACTCGCCTACGAGGACGGCACGCGCTTCAAGCTGCCCTGCGAGTACCTGCGCGTCTACTCCCCGTCGGCGGAGGTGCGCGGCCACGGCCCCGGACAGGACGTACTGCAGATCGGCAAGGAGGCAGTGAACATCAACGCCATCGAGCCCATCGGCAACTACGCCGTCAAGTTCGTGTTCTCCGACGGCCACGACACCGGCATCTACGACTGGAACTACCTCTACGACCTGGGCCTCAACCACAAGGCCTACTGGCAGCAGTACCTCGAACGGCTGGAAGAGGCCGGCTACCAGCGCAAGACCGACAACTGATCCACGCACCGCAACAACAGGGCCCGCGCAGATGAGCGAGAAGAAGACGACCCACTTCGGATATCAGGAAGTGCCGATCGAGGAAAAGGCGCGCAAGGTCGCGGGCGTCTTCCATTCCGTCGCCGACAAGTACGACGTGATGAACGACCTCATGTCCATGGGCATCCACCGCCTGTGGAAACGCTTCACCATCGAGCAGGCGGCCGTGAAGAAGGGCCAGCGCGTGCTGGACCTGGCCGGCGGCACCGGCGACCTGGCCCTGCGCTTCTCCCGCCTGGTGGGCCCGGACGGGCAGGTGGTGCTCTCCGACATCAACGCCTCCATGCTCGCGCGCGGCCGTGAGCGCCTCACCGACGAGGGCGTGGCCGGCAACATCGAGTACGTGCAGGCCAATGCCGAGGCCCTGCCCTTCCCGGACAATCACTTCGACCTCATCACCATCGCCTTCGGCCTGCGCAACGTCACGGACAAGGACGCCGCGCTGCGCTCCATGTACCGCGTGCTCAAGCCCGGCGGTCGCCTGCTGGTGCTGGAGTTCTCCAGGCCCGTGGCCCCCGGCCTCTCGCCGGTGTACGACCTCTATTCCTTCCGGCTGCTGCCCTTCATGGGCAAGCTGGTGGCCAACGACGCCGAGAGCTACCGCTACCTCGCCGAGTCCATCCGCATGCACCCGGACCAGGAGACGCTCAAGGCCATGATGCAGGAAGCCGGCTTCGAGCGCTGCGAGTACTTCAACCTCACCGGCGGCATCGTCGCCCTGCACTCGGGCTACAAGCTCTAGTCATGGACGCCCCCGTCCTCCTCACCGCCGCGATCGAGAACGCCCTGAACGGCTACTTCGCGCTCGACGACCGGGCCCGTGCGCGGCTCGCCGAGCTCGAGGGCAAGGTCGTCGCACTGGAGATCACCGGGCTGGACCTGACGCTCTACTTCGTGCCGGGCGCGGCCGGCCTGCAGGTGCTGGGACGCTACGGCGACCGGCCCGACACGGTGATACGCGGCACGCCCATGGCGCTGGCGCGCCTCTCGCTAGCAGACGACCCCAACCGCGTGGTGCTGTCGGGCGACGTGAGCATCGACGGCAACACCCACGCCGGGCGCGTGTTCCGCGAGGCGCTGGCATCCGTCGAACTCGACTGGGAGGAGCTGCTGTCGAAGGCCGTGGGCGACATCACCGCGCACCAGATCGGCAATGCCCTGCGCGGGCTGGGCGGCTGGGCCAGGCGCTCGGCCGGTTCGCTGCGCATGGACGTGACCGAATACCTGCAGGAGGAATCCCGCGACCTGCCCACGCGCTACGAGATCGAGGACTTCGTCAACGGCGTGGACGACCTGCGCGACGGGGTCGAACGCCTGGCCGCCCGCGTGGCGCGCGCCACCCGCCGCCTCGGCGACCCGGACCAACAGTAACCCACGGCCCTGCACATGATCCGACCGGCACAGCTCCTGCGACTGTTCTACATCAACTTCGTGCTGGTCCGTCACGGCCTCGACGAGGTGGTGTTCGCCATCCACCTGTTCCGGCCGGTGCGCTGGCTGCTGTTCCTGCTGCCGTGGAACTGGTTCCGCCGCAGGCGCGCCCCGCGCGGCGAGCGCATCCGTCGCGCGCTGGAAGACCTGGGCCCCGTGTTCGTGAAGTTCGGGCAGATGCTCTCCACCCGCCGCGACCTGCTGCCGGACGACATCGCCGTAGAGCTCACCCGCCTGCAAGACGCCGTGCCGCCCTTCCCCATCGAGGACGTGCGGGCGCGCATCGAGGCCGCCTACGGCCGCCCGGCCAGCGAGGTCTTCGCCCATTTCGACGAGACACCGCTGGCCTCCGCCTCCATCGCCCAGGTGCATGCCGCCACGCTCAAGGACGGCACCGACGTGGTGGTGAAGGTGGTGCGGCCGAACATCAAGACGGTGATCCGCCGCGACGTGGAGCTGCTGTACATCGGCGCCGAACTGGCCGAGCGCTACTGGCCCGAGGGCCGGCGCCTGCGCCCGGTGGAGGTGGTGCGGGAATACGAGAAGACCATCTTCGACGAGCTCGACCTGGTGCGCGAGGCCGCCAACGCCTCGCAGCTGCGCCGCAACTTCGAGGGCTCGCCCATGCTGTACATCCCCGAGGTGTACTGGGAGTACAGCACGCCGCGGGTGATGGTGATGGAGCGCATCCACGGCACGCCCATCAGCGACATCGACAGCCTGGTGGCGCGCGGCGTGAACCTGAAGAAGCTGGCCGAACGCGGCGTGGAGATATTCTTCACGCAGGTGTTCCGCCACAACTTCTTCCACGCCGACATGCACCCGGGCAACATCTTCGTCGCCCGGGACGACAGCGACAACCCGCGCTACCTGGCGGTGGACTTCGGCATCGTCGGCACGCTGGCGCCGGAGGACAAGCGCTATCTCGCCGAGAACTTCCACGCCTTCTTCAACCGCGACTACCGTCGCGTGGCCGAGCTGCACGTCGAGTCCGGCTGGGTGCCGGCCGACACGCGCGTGGATGAATTCGAGAGCGCCATCCGCACCGTCTGCGAACCCATCTTCCAGCGCCCGCTGAAGGACATCTCCTTCGGCCACCTGCTGCTGCGCCTGTTCCAGACCGCGCGCCGTTTCCACATGGAGGTGCAGCCGCAGCTGGTGCTCCTGCAGAAGACCCTGCTCAACATCGAGGGCCTCGGCCGCCAGCTCTACCCCGATCTCGACCTGTGGAAGACCGCCAAGCCCTTCCTCGAGCGCTGGATGGACGAACAGGTCGGCGTGCGTGCGCTCATCGGCGGCGTGAAGAAACACCTGCCGAAGTTCCTCGAACAGCTGCCCTCCATGCCGGACCAGGTGCACGAACTCATCACCCGCACCAACAACGGCGAACTGCAGCTGCGCTGGCAGAGCGAGCAGCTCGAACAGCTGCGCGGGGAGATCACCCGCGCCAACCGACGCAGCATCGCCGTCATCGCCGGCGCCGCCCTGGCGCTCGGCGGCTTCCTCACCCTGGGCCTGCCCGACATGCCCACGCTGGGCGGCGCCCCGGTGTTCTCCTGGGCGCTGGGTGCGGCCGGTATCCTCGCCATGCTCATCGCCGCCCTCGATGCGCAACGCGGCGTCAGGACAGTACCCCGTAAACGATGAGATGCCGGTCGCTCACGGCCTCGACCGTGAGCCCGGCCAGCCCGGCCCCGGCCAGCTGCCCCTGCACCTCCGCCGGCGTGAAGGCCGCGCACAACGAGCAGTAGAAGTCGCGCCGCAACACCTCGGGTTCGTCCTGCGCATACAACCCCACCAGCCGCACCGCCTCGTCCTCGCTGGCCGGCCGCATCAGGTCCATCACGAAGAGGCGTGCCCCGGGCGCGGCATGCCGCTTCACCGCCTCCCACATCACCCCCGGCACGTGCAGGTGATGCAGCAGGCTGTTGGAGATGATGGTGGGGTAGGCCTGCTTCGGTGCCGGGTCCTGCGGCAGGCAGGCCTGCACCAGGTTCAGCCGGTGCGCCACGCCCGAGGCCGCCACCAGTTCGCGCCCGGCCTCCAGCATGGCCGCCGCCCCGTCCACGCCGTCGACGAAGGTCCCGGGGAAGGCCCGGGCGAAACGCACGGCGATATCGCCCGGCCCGCAGCCGAGGTCCAGCACGTCGCCCGTCACCGGTTCCGGGAAGCGTTCGCGAAACAGCGCGATGAACTGGTTGTGCGGCGCCTCGAAATCGGCCTGCGCATAGGCGACGGCCTGTTCGGGGTCGAGCATGAGCTCGGGTTCGGGGATGCGTTGCATGGGTTCTGTGCAGCCATCTGAAAAACATCAATCTGCCACAGAGGACACAGCGATGCATCGTAGGAGCGCCGCGTAGGAGCTGCGCAAGCTGCGATGACGGCCATGCTTCTGCGAAATACCGCCCCTGATCGCGCCTTGCAGCGCTCCTACATGTGATGCCTCAGCATTCGGTGATGCTCACCGCCAGCCCGCCCAGCGAGGTCTCCTTGTACTTCTCCGACATCTCCTGGCCGGTGCGTTTCATGGCGGCGATGCAGTTGTCCAGCGGCATGAAGTGCTGGCCGGTCTCGCGCAGGGCCAGGGAGGCGGCGGCGTAGGCCTTGATCGCGCCGAAGCCGTTGCGCTCGATGCAGGGCACCTGCACCAGGCCCTTGACCGGGTCGCAGGTCATGCCGAGGTGATGCTCCAGCGCCATCTCGGCGGCCTTCTCGATCTGCGGCGCGCTGCCGCCACGCGCCGCGCACAGCCCCGCCGCGGCCATGGCGGCGGCGGAACCGACCTCGCCCTGACAGCCGACCTCGGCACCGGAGATGGAGCTGTTGTGCTTGATGATGCCGCCGATGGCGGCCGCGGTGAGCAGGAAGTCGCGCACCTGTTCCGGGCTGCCGCCCTCGTGTCCGACCAGGTGGTAGAGCACGGCGGGGATCACGCCGGCCGCGCCGTTGGTGGGGGCGGTGACCACCAGGTGGCCGGCCGCGTTCTCCTCGTTCACGGCCATGGCATAGGCGATCAGCCAGTCGTTCACCCCCGCACCCTGCGGGTGGGCGCGCAGGTCCAGGGCCAGGTGCCGCGCGCGACGGCGGATCTCCAGCCCGCCGGGCAGGATGCCCTCGGCGGCCAGGCCGTTCTCCACGCAGCGGCGCATGGCCGCCCAGATCGCATCGAGCCGGGCATCCAGCTGCGCATCCGTGGCCGGCCCCTCGCGGCAGGCCAGCTCGTTCGCGCGCTTCATCGCGGCGATGGACAGGCCGCCGGCCTCGGCCATGGCCAGCATCTCGTTGGCCGTGGCAAAGCCGTAGGGACAGCGGTCGCTGGCCGAGGAACGCAGCGGTGCGGCCAGCCGGGCGACCTCCTCGGGCGTGGCGATGAAACCGCCGCCGATGGAAAACCGCGTCTGCGTGAGGACGATCTCGCCGGCGTTGTTCACCAGCTCGAAGATCATGCCGTTGGGATGCTCGGGCAGGGGCTGGCCGCGGTCGAAGAGGATGTCACGTTCGGGCAGGAAGCCGACGCGGTGGCTATCGATCTCGATGGCATCCTGCTGCCACAGCTCACCGACCAGGGCGTCCACGTCCGTCTCGGCCACGCCTTCGGGATCGTGCCCATGCAGGCCGAGGGTGACGGCACGGTCGGTGGCATGCCCCTTGCCGGTATAGGCGAGCGAGCCCTTGAGGATGCAGCGCATGGCGAATGTCTGCACCGCTTCCGCCGCGACCAGATGCCCGGCCACGGCCTCGCGGAACGCCCGCGCCGCGACCATCGGGCCCATGGTGTGCGAGCTGGAGGGGCCGATGCCGATCTTGAAGAGCTCGAGGGTGCTGATGAACATGCCGCGCTCCGTGGTGGCCGTACACCCGAGTGTAATGCAGGCGCCCGTCGCCGGGGTTCAGGCCTCGTCCGGCAGCGGGAAGGCCGGGTTCCAGACCACCTCCCAGAGATGCCCGTCGGGGTCCTGGAAGGTGCCGGCGTAACCGCCCCAGAAGGTCTCGTGCGGGGCCTTCACCAAGCGCGCCCCGGCGGCCTCGGCCTCGGCCATCACCGCATCGACTTCGGCCCGGCTGGCGACATTGTTGGCCAGCATGCCGTCGGTGGGGGCCGGCGGGGCGAGGGGCAGGCCGTTGTCCTGCGCCAGACTTTCCCGCGGCCAGAGGGCGAGCACGAGCCCGGGCTGCATGTCGATGAACACCACCGCGCCGTGTTCGTACTCGTTGCCGACGATGCCCTTGGTGGGCAAGCCCAGGCCGTCGCGGTAGAAGCGCAGGGCGCGCTCCAGGTCGTCGACGCCCAGGGTGATGAAGCTGATGCGTGGTTTCATGCGAAAGACACCGGCTGGCTGTCGTCAGTCGTCACGCCGCGACCGCCACAGCAGGCCGGCCAGCAGGGTGAGGAAGACGACGTACCGGGGAGACAGGTGCATGGACAACAGTATAGCCCCTGACCGTGGCCGACCTCAGTCGGTGGCGGCGGGCCGTCGCGGGTAACCCTCGGCCTGCAGGCGCTGCATCACCTGCCGGCGCTCGGCCTCGGTCATGCGCGTCCAGGCGGCGAGCTCGGCCAGGCTGCGGCCGCAGCCGATGCAGCGCTCGTCCTCGCCGAGTTCGCAGACCTGGATGCAGGGCGTGCTGACCGCGGCCATGGTGCTCAGGGCAGGACGGATTCCCCGGCCAGCAGGGTGTCCAGGGACTCGCGCTCGCGCACCACGTGCACGGTTGCGCCGTCCACCATCACCTCGGCGGCACGCGGGCGGGTGTTGTAGTTGGAGCTCATGGAGAAGCCGTAGGCGCCGGAGGAGCGCACGGCCAGCAGGTCGCCCTCCTCGATGGCGAGCTCGCGGTCCTTGCCGAGGAAGTCGCCGGTCTCGCACACGGGACCGACCACGTCATACACGCGCGCCTCGCCCCGTCCGCCCTCGACCACCGGCACGATGGCCTGCCAGGCCTGGTAGAGTGCGGGACGCATGAGGTCGTTCATGGCCGCATCCACCACGGCGAAGCCCTTGTGTTCGGTGGGCTTGATGTATTCCACGCGCGTGACCAGGATGCCGGCGTTGCCCATGATGGCGCGGCCCGGTTCGAGCAGGATCTCGTAGTCGCAGTCCTTGCAGCGCGCGAACATGGCCTTCACGTAGTCGGCCGGCTCCGGCGGCGTCTCGTCGCGGTAGCGGATGCCGAGCCCGCCCCCCAGGTCCAGGTGATGGATCGGGATGCCGGCGGCCTTTAGGCGGTCGGCCAGGGCGATGACGCGGTCCAGCGCATCGAGGAAGGGCTCCACCGAGGTGAGCTGCGAGCCGATGTGACAGTCGATGCCCGTGACCGCGAGATGCGGCAGTGCGGCCGCCTCCCGGTAGACGCGCTCTGCCGCGTCGATGGCGATGCCGAACTTGTTCTCCTTGAGACCGGTGGAGATGTAGGGATGGGTCTTGGCGTCCACGTCCGGGTTCACGCGGATGGACACCGGCGCGACCCGGCCCATCTCGCCGGCCACCGCGTTCAGGCGCAACAGCTCGGCCTCCGACTCGACGTTGAAGCAGCGGATGCCGACCTCCAGCGCGCGGCGCATCTCGTCGGCCTTCTTACCCACGCCCGAGAACACCACCCGGCCCGGGTCGCCGCCGGCCCTCAGCACCCGCTCGAGCTCGCCCACCGAGACGATGTCGAAACCCGAGCCCATGCGCGCCATCAGATTCAGCACGGCGAGGTTGGAGTTGGCCTTCACTGCATAGCAGATCAGGTGGGGGTGATCGCCGAAGGCGTCGTTGAAGGCATGCCAGTGGCGCTCGATGGTGGCGCGCGAGTAGACGTACAGCGGCGTGCCATGCGTCTCGGCGAGCTGCGCGACCGGGACGTCCTCGGCGTGCAGTTCGCCGTTGCGATAATTGAAGAAATCCACCGTCAGGCGTCTCCGCGTGGGTTGTCGGGCTGGGCGGGTTCGGGTTCCGGCAGGTACAGGTCGCCGGTCTGGCCGCAGGACTGCAGCATGCCGAGCGAGCCCAGCAGGATCACGAGCAGGATGAAGGCGAGTTGGGCGCGACAGGGAAACATGATGTGCGTGCTTTAAGGTGTCGTTGTTGCGCGCAGTATAGCGGCAAGCCCCGGGCTTGGCGACGCGCGGCCGGCTTGCCTCGTCCGGCGGCGCGGCCCATCATGGACGGCAGATGCACCTGCTGATCCTCATCCTCGGCGGGCTCGGCCTGCTGTTCGTCCTGCTGGCCCTGCGCCGCCTGCGTCGTCGCGAGTTCCTGCGGGCCGGCACGCGTGGCGCCGCCGGCGTCCTGTTTCTCGCCCTGGCCGCCCTGTCGGGGTCGCTGGCGCTCAACCTGCTCACCTACCAGCGTCTGGCCCACGAACAACCCGTGGCCACCCTGTCCTTCAACCGCATGGGCATGGATCAGTACCAGGTCCTGCTGCGCACGCCGGACGGGCAGGCCCGGCTCTTCACCCTGGCGGGCGACGAGTGGCAGCTGGACGCCCGCGTGCTCAAGTGGCACGGGCTGGCCAACCTGCTCGGGTTGGACGCGCAGTACCGGCTGGAGCGCATCAGCGGCCGCTACCGTGACGTGGATCAGGCCCGCGCCGCCGCCCCCAGCCTCTACGGCCTGGCCGAGCCACAGGGCCTGGACGTGTGGACGCTGACCCAGCAGCACCCCCGCTGGCTGCCCTGGGTGGACGCCGTCTACGGCAGCGCCACCTACCTGCCCATGGTGCACGGGGCACGCTACGAGGTGCGCCTGACCCAGTCCGGTCTCGTCGCCCGGCCGGCCAACGCGGCCGCCGAACAGGCCGTGGGGCAGTGGCGGGACTGAGCGCGCGACGGCCGTGTACAATCAGCGCATCATCCGCCTCGCAGCAACCCGCCGCTGACCGCGACACGCCGTGCATCTTCGTACCAACATCTTCCTCTGGGTCTCGCTGGCCACGGTCGTGCCGCTCACGGCCATCGTGCTGCTGGTCACGGGCTACAGCGAGCGCCTGCACCGCGCCGACGTGGACGAGCGCCTGCAGGCGAACCTGAGTTTCGTCGTGGCCGAGTTCGACCGGCGCCTGAGCTTCGAACGCGAGGTGATCACGGCGCTGGCCCGCTCCCCCTCGGTGGAGCGCATCCTGCCGGTGCTCGAGACCGTGCGCGAGGGGCGCCGTCACCCGGAGCACCGCGAGCGCACGCAGGACCTGGCGAGCTTTCTCGGCGAGATCCAGCTCATACTCAAGGATGTCGGCACCATTCGGCTGCTCGAACACCGCGCCAACACCCTGGTGAAGGTGCGCGACGGCGCCGAGATCCCGCCCTCGTTCACCGGCCTGGACCCCTTCCCCTTCGCCGAGGAGGAGATGGACGACCCGGAGTTCCTGTACTTCCTGCAGACCATGAACCCGGGCGAGGTGAACTACCTGCTGCAGCCGCCCTCGCTCACCGACTACGGCACGGCCGGCCGCGTGCCCATGCTGGACGCGGTCGTGCCGCTGGCGGACACCATCGAACCGCTGCCCATGGGCTATCTCACCGTGAACTCCACCGGGGTGCAGATCGACCGCATCCTGGAGCTGTCGCCGCGTCTCTATAACGGCCACCTGCTCATCGCCGAGCTCAATCCGGAAGTGCCGCAGCGCGACGGCATGGTGCTCTACGACGAGGCCGCCGGACGCCTGTTCAGCACGGCCAAGACCGCCGCCGACAACCTGCACGCGCGCTTCGGCGGCCGGCTCATGTCGGCCGTGCGAAATGCCCCCTATGGTGCCTTCGATGCACCGGACGGCCGTTCGCGCGTGTACTACGCCGAGTACTACCCCTATCCCAACCAGCTGACTAGCTGGGTGATCGCCACGCGCGTGGACACCGCGGCCATCACCGCGCCCTTCAACCGCATCCGCTCCGGCATCCTGCTGTTCGCGGTGGTGGCCATACTCGCCAGCCTGTTGCTGGCGCAACTCGGTGCGCGGCGCATCGCCCTGCCGATCACCCAGCTGACGCAGCAGCTGCGCGATTATGCCGGCGGGCGGCGGCGCCGCTCGGTGCCGATGCGCTCCACGCAGGAGATCAACGAGCTGCTGGATGCCTTCGACTACATGGTCGACACCCTGGAACAGGCACGCAGCGAACGCGACCAGGCCGAGTCCATGCTGCTGCAGTCCGCCAAGCTCGCCTCCATCGGCGAGATGGCTGCCGGCATCGGCCACGAGATCAACAACCCGCTGCACAACATCCTCACCCTTGCCAAGCTCATCGAACGTTCGCTGCCCGCCGGCGACCAGGCCACCCGCGAGGATCTCACGGCCCTGACCAACGAGGCCCACCGCGCCTCGCGCATCGTGCGCGGCATCCTCAACTTTGCGCGCCAGGTGCCGCCGCATTACGAACCCACACCCGTGCAGGCACTGGTGGAACACTCCCTGCAGCTGGTGAGCCAGGCGGCTCGCAACCAGGGTGTGCGACTCTCCACGCAGATCGCGTCCGATCTCGTCATCGAGTGCGATCCGCATCAACTGCAGCAGGTGCTCATCAATCTGCTGCTCAACGCCATCCAGGCCAGCAACAGCGGCGACGAGGTGCGCGTCGAGGCCGGGCTGGACGAGGACGGCCGCGTGCGCATCTGTGTCTGCGACCAGGGCACCGGCGTCAAGCCCGAGATCATGGACAAGCTGTTCGACCCCTTCTTCACCACCAAGCCGGTCGGCAAGGGCAGCGGTCTCGGCCTGTCGGTCAGCCTCGGCATCATCGAACATCATGGTGGTACCATACGGCTCGCCAACAACGAACAAGGCGGCCTGACCGTATCCATCGTGTTGCCGCTCACGCCGCACCAGCCCGGAGAGTCGAGTGACTGACAAGCCACGCATCCTGTTCGTCGACGACGACCCCACGGCCGGCGACCTGTTCCTGCGCTTCACGCGTCAGGCGCCCTATGCGGTGGCCGTGCACCGCAACCCGGCGCAGGCCCTGGACGACTTCCGTCAGCAGGGCGCGCAGCTCGTCATCACCGACCTGTCGATGCCGGAGATGAACGGCATCGAACTGCTGCGCCGGATCCGCGAGATCCATGACGACGTGCCGGTGATCATCATCACCGGCTACTCCACCGTCGACAACGCCATCGAGGCCCTGCGCCTGGGCGCCACCGACTTCATCAAGAAGCCCTACGACATGGAGGAGCTGCTGCTCCAGGTGGATCGCACCCTGGAGACCGAGGCGCTGCGGCGCGAGAACCGCCTGCTCAAGCGTCAGCTCAAGGACGAGCGGCTGCGCTACCGCATGATCGGCAACTCCCCCGCCATCCAGAACATCTACGCCATCATCGACAAGGTGGCGGACATCCGCTGCAACGTGATCATCGAGGGCGAGTCCGGCACCGGCAAGGAACTGGTGGCACGCGCCATCCACAACCAGGGCCCGGACGCCGACCGTCCCTTCATCGTGATCGACTGCGGCGCGCTCACCGACACGCTGCTGGAGAGCGAGCTGTTCGGTCATGAGAAGGGCGCCTTCACCGGCGCCACCCACAGCAAGCAGGGCCTGCTGGAAGCGGCCAGCGGCGGCACCGTCGTCCTCGACGAGATCTGCAACATCTCCGACGCCATGCAGACCAAGCTGCTTCGCGTGGTGCAGGAACAGCAGGTCACGCGCGTCGGTGGCATCCGCCCCACCGACATCGACGTGCGCTTCATCGTCGCCACCAATCGCAACCTGGAGAAGATGGTGGCCGAGGGCGAGTTCCGCGCCGACCTCTATCACCGGCTCAACGTGGTGAAGATCCAGCTCCCGCCGCTGCGCGAGCGCCGCGACGACATCCCGGCCCTGGTCACCAGTTTCATCGAGGAGATGAACGCCCGTTACCGTCGCGAGATCGAGGGCTTCGATGCCGAGTCGATGGAGCGCCTGCGCGACTACAGCTGGCCCGGCAACGTGCGCGAACTGCGCAACCTGGTCGAGCGTCACATCGCCCTGGCCGATGGCCGCATCCTGCGCCTGCAGGACGACCTGGTCAGCAGCCTGCACGAGGGCGACGCCATCGATGCCGACCAGCCGGACCTCGCCCAGCTGGAACAGCGCTACATCCTCAAGCTGCTCGATCGCTTCAACGGCAACCGCGAGAAGACGGCCACGGCGCTCGGCATCAACAAGTCCACGCTCTGGCGCAAGCTGCAGCAGTACGAGAAGGACGCACCCCTCTAATAACGGATGCCGGAACAACCTCCGGGCCTTTCGGCGGCCAGCCTGTGCGGCGCCATGCGCACACCTGCAATTTGCAATGTCCGCACGTTGCAGATTGCAACGATTATGCCCCTCCTCCCGCAGTCTTCTTGCTCTAACCTGTTGATCTAAAATAGATCACCAAGTTGGCACGGTGCTTGTATACGTTCCTGTCAGCTACACCAAAGTAGCCCCGTGATCGAGGAGTAATGACATGAAGCGTAGAACCCTGCTCAAAGGCACCCTGGCCGCCGGTACCGTCGGCATGGCCGTTGCCGCCGGTCTCGTTGCCCCGCGCGCCGTCCTGGCCGCCTGGCCGAAAGAGGCCTTCGAAGCCGACTCCATGAGCGCCGCCATGAAGGGTATTGCCGGCAGCGATCAGGCCGCCGATGGCGACATCGATATCAAGGCCCCGGACATCGCCGAAAACGGCGCCGTCGTGCCGGTCACCGTCTCCACCAGCATCTCCGGTGTCGAGTCGATCAGCATCCTGGCCGCCGAGAACGGCAACCCGCTGACCTCCAGCTACATGCTGGGCGCCAACACCGAAGGCTTCGTCTCTACCCGCATCAAGATGGGCAAGACCTCCGACGTGATCGCCCTGGTCAAGGCCGACGGCAAGCTGTACAGCTCGCGTAAGGAAGTCAAGGTCACCATCGGTGGCTGTGGCGGTTAATCGCTGAGAATTCAGAGGAGTACCAGACATGTCTTCGATTAAAGTTCGTGCCCAGGCCGCCGGTGGTTCCACTACCGTGAAGTGCCTGATCAGCCATCCGATGGAAACCGGTCAGCGCAAAGACAGCAAGACCGGCAAGATGATCCCGGCCCACTTCATCCAGGAAGTGAATGCCGAGCACAACGGCAACAACGTGCTCACCGCCCTGTGGGGTCCGGCCATCTCCAAGAACCCCTACCTCTCGTTCAAGTTCTCCGGCGGCAACAAGGGTGACACCCTGAAGATCAGCTGGGTGGACAACGAAGGTAAGACCGATTCCGTGGAAACCAAGATTTCCTGAGGCAAAGAATCCTTTGGCAGTGGCTTGGGGCCAGGGATGCCCCATCTTCTAAAGTCTCGGCTGGAAACATTTCCGAGTCTGTGGATGCACACCGTTTCAGCGAGTTTCCTTTGGCAGTGACTTAAAAGCGCATGGACGCGCTTTCCCTTTTTCACCCCCCCTCCTATCATCCCGTTCCGGGAACGCGGTAAGCTGGATATCCCGTCCGCTCCCAGCTTCCATCATGACCGATACACTCGAATTTCTCACCGTCGATACCGGCCCCGATCCGGATGCCTGCATCATCTGGCTGCACGGTCTGGGTGCCGACGGCCACGATTTCGAGCCCATCGTCCCCGAGCTCGATCTGCCGGCCGGCAGCACCGTGCGCTTCCTGTTTCCCCATGCCCCGGTGATGCCCGTGACCATCAACGGAGGTCTGGCCATGCGCGCCTGGTACGACTTCGAAAGCCTGGATTTCGATCAGGGCGAGAACCGCGCCCAGATCCGCGACTCGGTGGCGCAGGTGACGGCACTCATCGATGCCCAGCGCGCGGCGGGCATACCTGGCGAACACCTCATCCTGGCCGGCTTCTCGCAGGGCGGCGTCATCGCCCTGCACGCGGGCCTCGGCTATCGCGAACGCCTGGGCGGCGTGATGGCGCTCTCCACCTACCTGCCCATGGCGCAGGAGCTCGAGGCGCGCCTGCTGCTGGCAAACCGCGGGCTGCCCGTATTCCTGGCCCATGGCCGCCACGACGACATCATCCCGCTGCCGGCGGGACACCGGGCACGCGACTGGCTGAAGGAACAGGGCTTTGCCGTGGAGGCCCACGACTATCCGATGGGGCACGGCGTCTGCACGGAGGAGATCGCCGCCATCGCGCACTGGCTGCGCGCACGCCTGGCGGGCTGAACACGGCATCTGGAAAATCGCCCGGGGCGGGCTATGCTCGAAACATGAGCGCCTTACAGAACGAGAATGCCCGGGCCCTGCGCAACGCCACCGGTTTCGAACCCGGCGAGCCCCTGTGGAAACGCGCCCCCGCACGCGACGAGAGCGGCCGCCCCCTGAGTGACTTCCTGATGATCATCCCCAAACTCAGCCGCCAGCCGGCCGAGGTGATCAAGCAGAAACTCGGCCACATCCAGCGGGTGCTGGAACGCTACGGCAAGGTGGTGGTGTTCGCCGACATGAACCTCCGACTCAACACCCTGTGGGTGACGGTACGCCCGGTACCGGGCATCACGCTGGAGCTGCCCGCCGTGATCAAGCTGCACGTCCCGGAGGCGTTGCTGGTCGGCCCCGACCAGCGGGCCTACATGGGGCGGCGCTAGGCTGGATCTGGCCACAGAGGGCAGAGATCACAGAGTCTTTTGCAGCAGCGTCAACCAATGGGTGACGGAATTGACGACTGCCGCCGCCCGTCACGACACCGATTTCCCCTCTGTGTACTCTGTGCCCTCTGTGGCAAAAAACCCGTCCTTGCCACTTACTCGCCCAGCCGCGCCCGCGCCGATTCAACCTGCCTGCGCACCTGTTCGGGTGCGGTTCCACCGAGGTGGTTGCGTGCGGCCACCGAACCTTCCAGCGTGAGCACCTCGAACACGTCGTCCTCGATGGCATCCGAGAACTGCCTCAGCTCGTCCAGGGTGAGGTCGGCGAGGTCGCGACCCTGTTCGATGCCGAAACGCACGGACTTGCCGACGATCTCGTGGGCGTCGCGGAAGGCCACGCCCTTGCGCACCAGGTAGTCGGCCAGGTCGGTAGCGGTGGAGTAGCCCTGGCGGGCCGCGGCGCGCATGCGCTCGGCCTTCACCTTGAGGTGCGGCACCATGTCGGCGAAGGCGCGCAGGCTGCCGCGCAGCGTATCGACGGTGTCGAACAGCGGCTCCTTGTCTTCCTGGTTGTCCTTGTTGTAGGCCAGCGGCTGGCCCTTCATCAGCGTGAGAAGGCTGATGAGGTTGCCGTTGGCGCGCCCGCTCTTGCCGCGCAGGAGCTCGGGCACGTCCGGGTTCTTCTTCTGCGGCATGATGGACGAACCGGTGCAGAAACGATCCGGCAGGTCGACGAAGTCGAACTGCGCGGAGGCCCACAGGACCAGCTCCTCGGCGAAGCGCGACAGGTGCGTCATGATGAGCGCGCCGGCGGCGCAGAACTCGATGGCGAAGTCGCGATCGGAGACGGCGTCCAGGGAGTTGTTGGCCGGCCGCTCGAAGCCGAGCAGCCCGGCGGTGTACGCGCGATCGATGGGATAGGTGGTGCCGGCCAGCGCGGCGGCGCCCAGCGGCATCACGTTCACGCGCCGGCGGCAGTCGGCCAGGCGGTCGTGATCGCGGTCCAGCATCTCGAACCAGGCCAACATGTGGTGACCGAAGGTCACGGGCATGGCCACCTGCAGGTGGGTGAAGCCCGGCATGATGGTGTCGGCCTCGCGCTCGGCCAGGTCCAGCAGCGCCAGCTGGGCGCGGCGGATCTCGCCCTGCAGGTGATCGATCTCGTCACGCAGGTAGAGGCGGATGTCGGTGGCGACCTGGTCGTTGCGCGAACGCCCGGTGTGCAGCTTCTTGCCGGCGATGCCGATGCGGTCGGTGAGCCGCGCCTCGATGTTCATGTGCACGTCTTCCAGCGAGACGGACCAGGCGAAGTCGCCGCGCTCGATGTCCAGCAACACCGCCTCCAGCCCCTCGAGAATGGCCGCGCATTCCTCCTCGGTGAGCACGCCGACCTTGGCCAGCATGCGCGCATGCGCCCTGGAACCCTCGATGTCGTGGCGGTAGAGCCGGCGGTCGAAGTCCACCGAGGCGGTAAAGGCCTCGACGAAGGCATCGGTCGCCTCGGTGAAGCGGCCGCCCCAGGGTTTGTCGTCCTGCTGCTTGTCGGTCATGGCATGTATCACATGGCTGGATGAAAGGGCCGCAGTATACCATCGGCCCGCTTGCCTTGAGCGGTCGCACGGGCAACACTTGGCCGATGCGAACCGACAAGCCCGGCCAGGACGCCGCCATTTCCGCACGCGCCTGCTTTCTGCCCAACTTCTGCACCGCCCGCGCGGTGTTTCTGGTCGTGCTCATCGCCGAGCTGCTGGCCTGCGTGCTCGCGCTGATCTCCGCCACCCACAGCGGCAACCTGTGGACCGACCTCGGCCTGATCAGCCTGTTCGTGCAGTGGGTGGCGCTGGGCACGGCCGGCACCCTGTGCCTGGTACGCCGCCGCCTGTCGCTGAGCGACCCGCGCCTGGCCGCGAGCGTGGCCTATGCCATCACCCTGCTCACCACCCTGCTGGTCTCCCTGCTCACGCTGGCCCTCGGGTATTACGGCAACGCCGCCGGCATGGACTCGGGGCTGCCGCCCGCCCTGTTCGTGCTGCGCAACCTGGCCATCAGCGCGATCGTCGCCGCCATCGTGTTCCGCTACTTCTATGTACAGCACCAGTGGGTACAGAACGTGGAGGCCGAGGCGCGCGCCCGCGTGCAGGCGCTCACCGCGCGTATCCGTCCGCACTTCCTGTTCAACAGCATGAACACCATCGCCAGCCTCACGCGCACGCACCCGGAGCAGGCCGAGGAGGCGGTGCACGACCTGGCCGACATGTTCCGCGCCACGCTCGACAAGCGCGAGCGCATCGGCCTGGACGAGGAGATCGAGATCACCCGCCGCTACCTGGCCATCGAGCAGCTGCGCCTGGGCGAACGCCTGGCCGTGGACTGGCAGATCGACGCCGACCTGCCGCGCGGCCTCACGGTACCCGCCCTGGTGATCCAGCCGCTGGTGGAGAACGCCATCTACCACGGCATCGAGCCGCTGACGCGCGGCGGCACCGTGCGCATCCGCATCCAGGCTGCCGCACCCGGCCTGCGCGTGGAGGTCAGCAACCCGCTCGGGCAGGAGACACGCAAGAGCAAGGGCAATCACATGGCCCAGGACAACATCCGCCAGCGCCTGGCGCTGGCCTATGGCGAGGACAGCCTGTTGCGTATCGAGCAGAGTGAGGATACGTATACTGTGTGGTTCACCATCCCCGGGGAATGACGACCATGAAGGTCCTGATAGTCGACGACGAGAAACCCGCCCGCGACCGGCTGCGCAGCCTGATCGAGGAACTGCCGGAGTACAGTGTCTGCGCCGAGGCCGCCAACGGTGCCGAGGCCCTGCACGAGGCCGACCGCGGCCATCCCGACATCGTGCTCATGGACGTGCGTATGCCCGGCATGGACGGCATCGAGGCCGCCCGCCACCTGGCCGGGCTGGAGTCCCCGCCGGCGGTGATCTTCACCACGGCCTTCGAGGAGCACGCCCTGGAGGCCTTCCGTGCCCACGCCGCCGGCTACCTCGTGAAGCCGATCCGCAAGCAGCACCTGGTCGACGCCCTGGCCGCCGCACGCACCCCCACCCGCGCCCAGCTCGCCGCCCTGGGGGCAGAGGCCGAGGAGGAGCAGGCCCGCTCCCACATCTGCGCCCGCTTCCGCGGCAACCTCGAGCTGATCCCGGTGGAGGACATCATCTACTTCCAGGCCGACCAGAAGTACGTCACCGTGCGCCACACCGGCGGCGAGGTGATCATCGAGGAGCCGCTCAAGTCGCTGGAAGACGAATTCGGCGAGCGCTTCCTGCGCGTGCACCGCAATGCCCTGGTCCAGCGCCAGTACGCCGGCGGCATGGAAAAGACCGCCGAGGGCCGCTTCATGATCGCCATGAAGGGCATCGAAGACCGCCTGGAGATCAGCCGGCGCCACGTGGCCGAGGTGCGGCGCTTCCTCAAGCATCGCTAGGTCCCGGCGCGGGGCCGCAAGTGGCCATCCAGCGCCATTTCCCGTAAAGTTCGGCCTTCCGCCCCATCACCAGCCCGGGAGCCCCATGACCCAGCAGACCCTTCGCATCGCCACCCGCAACAGCCCACTCGCCCTCTGGCAGGCCGAGGAGGTCAGGCGCCGGCTGGAGGCCCTGCACGCGGATCTGGCAGTGGAGCTGGTGAGCATGACCACCCGCGGCGACCAGCTGCTGGACAGCCCGCTGTCCAAGATCGGCGGCAAGGGGCTGTTCGTGAAGGAGCTGGAACAGGGCATGCTCGCGGGCGAGGCGGACATCGCCGTGCATTCCATGAAGGACGTGCCCATGGAGCTGCCGGAGGGCTTCGCCCTGCCGGTGATCATGGAACGCGAAGACCCGCACGACGCATTCGTCTCCAACAAGTACACCGGCCCCGACGAACTGCCCGAGGGCGCGGTGGTCGGCACCTCCAGCCTGCGCCGACAGTGCCAGCTGATGGCCCGCTATCCGCACCTCGAGATCCGCTTCCTGCGCGGCAACGTGAACACCCGCCTGCGCAAGCTGGACGACGGCGAGTACGATGCCATCATCCTCGCCGCCGCCGGTCTCAAGCGCCTGGAATTCCACGCGCGCATCACCGCCATCCTCACGCCCGAGCAGAGCCTGCCGGCCGTCGGCCAGGGCGCCATCGGCATCGAGTGCCGCGCCGACGACGCCCGGGTGAAGGCCCTGCTCGCACCCCTGGCCGACACCGACACCACCGACCGCGTCACCGCCGAGCGCGCCATGAACCACCGCCTCAACGGCGGCTGCCAGGTCCCCATCGCCGGTTATGCCCTGCTGGAAGGCGACGAACTCTGGCTGCGCGGCCTGGTCGGCTCGCCCGATGGCAGGCAGATCTTCCGCGCCGAGGCGCGCGGGCCACGGTCCCAGGCCGATGCCATCGGCCGGGGCGTGGCCGAGGACCTGCTCGCCCAGGGTGCCGACGCCGTGCTCAAGGCCCTGGGCCTGGGCCCCGATGCCTGACCGCGATCCCGCATTGTCGACGCAGACTCACTAGAATCATCCTATGCAGCCCGAGACCCGCCACACCGACCTGCCGCTGACCGACCTCAAGGTCGTGGTCACCCGCCCCGCCCACCAGGCCGATGCGCTCTGCAGCCAGATCGAGGCGGCCGGCGGCCGGGCCGTGCGCTTCCCGGTGCTGGAGATCCTGGAACCCACCGACAGCAAGCCGCTGCTGGCATTGATCGACCGCCTGCAGGACTTCGATATCGCCGTGTTCATCAGTCCCAACGCCGTGCGCAAGGCGATGAACCTGATCCGCTCGCGGCGCGACTTCCCGGAATCGACGAAAATCGCCGCAATTGGGCGCAAATCGGCGCAGGAGCTGAAGAGTTTCGGCCAGATCGCCGACATCTACCCCAAGAGCCGCTTCGACAGCGAGGCCCTGCTGGAACTGCCGGAGATGCAGGACGTGGCCGGCAAGCGGGTGGTGATCTTCCGCGGCGACGGCGGGCGCGAGATGCTGGGCGACACCCTGAAGGCGCGCGGGGCCACGGTGGAATATGCCAATGCCTATCGCCGCGGCCGCCCGGAAACGGACAACGGGGAGATCCTCTACCTCTGGTCGCGCAACGAGCTCGACGCGATTCTGGTGACCAGTTCCGAGGGCCTGCGCAACCTCTTTGATATGGTGGGCAAGCTGGGCCAGATGTGGCTGCGCAGCACGCCGCTGATCGTGGGCGGCGAGCGCATGCAGGAGACGGCCCACGAGCTCGGCTTCAAGGTCGAGCCCGTGGTCGCCGCCGACCCCAGCGACGAGGCGATGATGGAGGCGCTGCTGGACTGGGCGCGCAACCGGAATGCAGACCATGACTAACGACGACAAACACGCCAGCAACGACGCGCAGAACGGTCCGGCCGAGGAGGTCGAGGTCGAGGAGGTCGTCGCCGAGCCGGTCGACGAACCGGCCGAGCCCGCGGCGCGCGGCCGCGGCGCGATCGCCGGCGCCTGGCTCGTCGCCCTGCTGGCCCTGGCCGCCGGTGGCGGGGGCATCGGTGCCGGCTGGTGGCTCTGGCAGCAGCAGCAGGCCACCAACGCGGACCACGACGCCGCGCTGGCCGCGCTTGAGGAGCGCATCGAGCGCATCGACACCACAGACGAGGTGGCGAGCCTGCGCCGCGAGCTGGCCGAGGAGGCACAGGCCCTGCGCGCAACGACCACCGCCGCCGACCGCGAGATCGGCAACCTCAAGGACGCGGTGGGCGCCCTGCACGATGTCGCCATGCGCGACCAGCGCGGCTGGATGGTCGCCGAGATCGAGTACCTGATCGACATCGCCAACCAGCGCCTGCGCCTGGTCCGCGACCTGGACGGCGCCATCGCCGCCCTCCGCGCCGCCGACCAGCGGGTGCGCGAGCTGGGCGACCCCAAGCTGCTGCCGATACGCGAGCTGCTGGCCGACGAAATCGCCATGCTCGAGGACTTCGAACGTCCCGACCTGGTCGGCATCGCCCTGCGCCTGGATCGCATGGCCACGCACCTGAAACCCATGCCGCTGCAGCTGCCCGACCAGGAACGCGCCGAGCGCGACCTCAGCGTGGCCGTGGAGGACGGCGAGCAGAAGACCATGGCCGGCCTCGCCCGCCATGTGTGGAATGCCTTCAGCGAACACATCACCTACCGCGAATACCCGGAGCCGGTGAAGGCCCTGCCGGACACCGAGACCGAACTGCACCTCAACCAGCTGCTGCGCCTGCGCCTGGAGGCCGCGCGCCTCAGCGTGCTGCGCCAGGACGACGCGGAGTACCACCGCCAGCTGCTGGCCGCGCGCACCTGGGTGGAGGAGAAGTTCACCGGCGAGCGGGCCGCCGAACTGGCCGCCGAACTGGCCGCACTGGATGCCGTGAACCTGCGCCCCGAGCTGCCTGAACTGACCGCCTCGCTGGACAAGCTGCACGAACTCGAACGGCGTCCGGCCAGCAGTGGGGCACCGGCGGCGGCCGAACCCGAGGCCGACGCCCCATGAAGGCCCTGTTCGTCGCCCTGCTGCTGGCCCTGGCCACGGCCGTGCTCACCCATGCCTACCTCACCGAGGACGGCTTCGTCCTGTTTGCCTACGGCAACCGCAGCATCGAGATGTCGATGCAGTATTTCCTGCCGCTGGCCGCGGCCGGGCTCATCGCCCTCTACATGCTGGTGCGCTTCCTGGTGAATCTCTGGCTGCTGCCGGGCCAGCTGCGCGCCGCGAACCGCCGCCGCCTGGCCGAACGCGACCGCAAGGGCCTGCTGCGCGGCCTGATCGAACTGGCCGAGGGACGCTTCGCCCGGGCCGAACGGTTGCTGGTACGCAGCGCCCGGCGCAGCGACACCGCGCTGCTCAACTACCTGGCCGCCGCCCGCGCCGCCCAGCTGCAGAACGCCTATGACCGGCGCGACGACTACCTGAAGACCGCCATCCAGCGCGACCCGAAGGCCGACATCGCCGTCAGTCTCACCCAGGCCGAGCTGCAGCTCGCCCACAATCAGCTGGAGGCGGCACACGAGACCCTCGCCCACCTGCACCAGACCGCCCCCCGCCACGGCTACGCCCTGCGCCTGCAGGCCCGGCTCAGCCACAAGCTGCAGGACTGGCGCGGGCTGATGGAGCTGCTGCCCACCCTGCGCCAGCGCCGCATCCTCGACGCGGCCCAGCTCGAACACTACGAGGCCGCCGCGGTGGAGGCCGAACTGCTGGCCGCGGCCCATAGCGGCGACCGCACCACCCTGGTGTCGATCTGGAAACAGCTGCCGCGCGGCTCGCGCCAGCGCCCCGACCTGCTGGCCCTCTACGCCCGCGCCCTCATCGAGCTGGGCGACCACGAGGACGCCGGCCAGGCCCTCAAGGCAGCACTGATGAAGGACTGGAACGCCGAGCTGGTCCGCCTCTACGGCCAGGTGCAGTTCCCCCGTGCCGACCGCGCCCTGCGCGAGGCCGAGGGCTGGCTGCGCGGGCGCGACGAGGATCCCGACCTGCTGTTGACCCTCGGCCGCCTGGCCCTGCAGGCCGAACTCTGGGGCAAGGCCCGCGCCTACCTCGACGCCAGCCTGGGCCTCGCCCCGCAGCCCGAGACCTATTACGAACTCGCCCGGCTTTCCACCACCCTCAAGGAAGCGGAGCACGCCGACGCCTACTATCGCGCCGGCCTGGAGCTGGCCGTCACCGGGCATACCCAGGCCCCGCGCCTGAGCAGCCCGCGACGCGAGCAACTGCCGCGACCCCGCAAGGAAGACGAGGAACTGCCGGACATCCAGCCGCTCTAGGCACCCGGCGCGGCCGGTTCACCACGGCGCCCGTCGCGCACCCGGGATCCCGGGTGCGTGCCTGCCCATGCCTCAATCCCAGCTGAGTGCGCCACCGGTCTGGTACTCGGTGACCCGCGTCTCGAAAAAGTTCTTCTCCTTCCTCAGATTCGACTGCTCGTCCAGCCAGGGCAGGACGTTCTCGGCACCCGGGAACGGCTCGTCCAGGCCGAGCTGGCGGGCACGGCGATTGGCCACGAAACGGAACTGTGCGCTGTGCATGTCGGCGCTGTAGCCGAGGATCGGATCGGGCAGCAGGTAGCGTGCATAGGCCGCCTCCGCTGCCTCCGCCTCGGCCCACATCTCTTCCATGACGCGCGCCTCGGGCCGGATGTTCTCCTCCAGCATGATCTGCTTCGCCACCCGGATGCCGAAGCTCACGTGCATGACCTCATCGCGCATGATGTACTGCAGCTGCTCGGCGCTTCCCTTCATGAGCCCGCGGCGCTGCAGGGCGAAGACGGGGGTGAAGCCGTTGTAGAACCAGCAACCCTCGAACACGCCGGCAAAGAAGATGTAGGCGAGCAGGAAATCCATCAGGTCGTCGCGCCGGGTGAGATCGATGTCCGCACGCATCACCGACTCGAGGCGGCGGTTGGCGATGCGAATCTTGCCATGGATCTCCGGCACCACTCGGTAGCGGTTGTAGATCTCCTGCTGGTCCAGACCGAGGGTCTCGATGCAGTGCTGGTAGGTCCAGGTGTGCAGCGATTCCTCGTAGACCTGGCGCGCCTGGTAGATCTGCAGTTCCGGTGCACTCATCTTCTCCATCACCGCGAGGCCGATGTTGCGCATGGCCAGGATGTCGGAGGTGGTGAGATACGCGAGCACGTTCTCGTAGACGTGCCGTTCCTCCATGGTCAGACGATGGTGGTAATCGTGCACGTCGGAGGCCATGTTGATGTCGAGCGGCGTCCAGTGATTGCGATTGGCATTGATGAAGTAGTTCCACGCCCAGGGATACTTGAAGGGCGCGAGCTGGTTGATGTCCGTGAGGCCGTTGACCACGCGCTTGTCGTCGGCATTCACGGGGCGCGGGCGCGCATCGGCCTTCGCATCTCCAGGAGCCGCTTGATCCTCGGCTGAAACAGGCGGTACCCGCGCCGCGCGGCCGGTAACGGCTGCAATCGGATCGTCCCAGTTCAACATGTATGTATCTCCGTCTTTGTTTGGGGCATCACTGACATGCCTCGCAATCCGGGTCCGTGATCGAACAGGCCTTTGGCGCCTCGCCCTCGGCGGCGGGCCCGGTGGTCTTTTCCACGTGGGTCGCGCCCATGGATCGCAGGTAGTAAGTGGTCTTCAGGCCGCGCACCCAGGCGAGCTTGTACAGCGCGTCGAGCTTGCGACCCGAGGGCTCGGCCAGGTAGAGGTTGAGGGACTGGGCCTGGTCCAGCCACTTCTGCCGGCGCGCGGCGGCCTCGACCAGCCAGCGTGGATCCAGCTCGAAGGCGGTGGCATACAGCGCGCGCAGCTCTGCGGGCACGGCGTCGATGGCGGCGACCGATCCGTCGTAGTACTTGAGGTCGTTGATCATGACCTCGTCCCAGCGCCCTAGCGTCTTCAGATCGCGCACCAGGTACGGGTTGACCACGGTGAACTCGCCGGAGAGGTTCGATTTCACGAACAGGTTCTGGTAGGTGGGCTCGATGGATGGCGACACGCCGCAGATGTTGGCGATGGTGGCGGTGGGCGCGATCGCCATGGTGTTGGAATTGCGCATGCCCTGACTGCGCACGCGTTCACGCAGGGCCTCCCAGTCGAGACGCGTCTCCCGGTCCACGTCGAGATAGCCACCACGCTCGGCCGCCAGTCGCGCGATGGAATCGATGGGCAATATGCCCTGACTCCAGAGGGAGCCCTCGAAGCTCGCGTAACGTCCGCGCTCGACGGCCAGGTCGCTGGAGGCCTCGATCGCGTAGTAACTGATGGCCTCCATGGAGACGTCGGCAAACTGCACGGCCTCCTCGGAGGCATAGGGCAGGCGGGCGAGATAGAGCGCGTCCTGGAATCCCATCAGTCCCAGGCCGACCGGGCGGTGGCGCAGGTTCGAGCGGCGCGCCTGCGGCACGCTGTAGAAGTTGTAGTCGATGACGTTGTCGAGCATGCGCATGGCCGTGCGCACGGTGCGCCGCAGCTTGTCCTGATCGAGCGCGCCGTCGACCATGTGCCGCACCAGGTTGACGCTGCCGAGGTTGCACACGGCGATCTCGTGGTCCGAGGTATTCAGCGTGATCTCGGTACACAGGTTCGACGAGTGCACCACGCCCACATGGCCCTGCGGCGAACGCAGGTTGCAAGGGTCCTTGAAGGTGATCCAGGGATGCCCGGTCTCGAACAGCATGCCCAGCATCTTGCGCCACAGGTCGACGGCCTTGACCCGCTTGTGCACCCGCAGTTCGCCGCGGGCGGCCTGCGCCTCGTACTCGCGATAGCGTGCCTCGAATGCCGCGCCGTACAGGTCGTGCAGATCGGGCACCTCGTCGGGGGAGAACAGGCTCCACTCGCCCTCCTCGGCCACACGTTTCATGAACAGGTCGGGGATCCAGTTGGCGGTGTTCATGTCGTGGGTGCGGCGGCGGTCGTCGCCGGTGTTCTTGCGCAGCTCGAGAAACTCCTCGATGTCGATATGCCAGGTCTCCAGGTAGGCGCAGACCGCACCCTTGCGCTTGCCGCCCTGGTTCACGGCCACGGCCGTGTCGCTGGCGACCTTCATGAATGGCACCACACCCTGCGAGCTGCCGTTCGTGCCCTTGATATGGGCCCCCAGCCCGCGCACACGCGTCCAGTCGTTGCCCAGCCCGCCTGCGAATTTCGACAGCAGCGCGTTGTCGCGGATGGCATTGTAGATGCCCTCCAGGTCGTCGGGCACGGTGGTGAGATAGCAGGACGACAGCTGCGGCCGCAGGGTACCCGAGTTGAACAGCGTCGGCGTCGAGCACATGAAATCGAAGGACGACAGCAGCTCGTAGAACTCGATGGCTCGTGCCTCGCGGTCGATCTCGTGCATGGCCAGGCCCATGGCCACGCGCATGAAGAAGGCCTGGGGCAGTTCGAAGCGCACACCGTCGCTGTGCAGGAAATAACGGTCATAGAGCGTCTGCAGACCGAGGTAGGTGAACTGTTCGTCACGCTCGGGGCGCAGGGCCTGTCCCAGGCGGTCGACATCGAAACGGCGCAGCTCGGGATCGAGCAGCTCGCGCTCGATCCCGCGGGCCAGATAGTCCGCGAAGTACGCCGGATAGACCTCTGTCATGGCCGCGCGCGTGGCGTCGGCAGGGTGGCCGGAGAGAAACGCCAGCGCCTCGTGGCGCAGCTTGTCCAGCAGCAGGCGGGCCGCCACCTGCGAGTAGTCCGGGTCCTGCTCGATCAGCACCCGTGCACTCATCACCAGGGCATTGCCCAGGTCGGCCTCGCTCATGCCGTCGAACAGGTTACGGTGGCATTCGCATAGCAGGCGTGCCGGGTCTGCACCATCGAGTCCGTCGCAGGCCCCGGCCAGCAGGGCCTCGATCCGGGCATGGTCCACGGGGCGCACGCTGCCATCTGCCAGGCGGATGCCCAGCGCCGGTGTCCCGCCACTGGGTGGGCCATCGGCGTCCGTGGCCTGACGTTCCCGGGCACGCTGTTCGCGGTACAACACATAGGCCCGCGCCACCTTGTGGTGGCCGTTGCGCATCAGGGCCAGTTCCACCTGGTCCTGGATGTCCTCGATATGCAGGGTCGCGTTCGCCGGCAACCGCCGCAGCAGGGCATCGGCCACATCGCCCGTCAGGCCCGCAACGGTCTCGTGGATGCGTCTCGATGCCGCGGCCTGACCACCCTCCACGGCCAGGAAGGCCTTGGTCAGGGCGACACTGATCTTGCCCGCATCGAAGGCCGTGACACTGCCGTTGCGCCGTATCACCTGGGGATGGGACGAGCCGATCTCGGGTCGGGGAATGGAGTCGAGCGGGGCCGTGACAGCCGTCCGCGGGGTCGAGTCGATTTGTTCGGTGTGCATCTGCGCCTCCCAGGGTCCGTTCGGAGTCGCCGCATCGCTGCGACGGGTATCGGCGCCTCACACATGACAGCTGCGGGGGGATTGAAGGATCGGTCGTTTCCGCATTCGAGCCGGGCACGGGCCTCCAACCCCGACGCCTGTTACGCGAAGGCGAGGGTCGGGCGACCAATCGGCCGCCGGGCTCAGGCAGGTCTTCGGACTCGGGGGCATCACCTGGAACCTACGGTCGCGGCTTCCCATCCCGTGTGGACAGTGCCCGGTACGCCCTTGGCGACGTACCCTGCGACCTTCGTTCCCCCATACCGCTGCGCGTCAGTCCCGGATTCTCACCGGGTTCCCTGTTGCCTGCACCCCTAGGGATAGGGGTACAACCTGAGCTTGGGCACAAGATATAGGGGTTCTAGCCGATTCGCAAGCTCCCCGTCAGTCGCCCTCCTGGACTGGGTGCACATCGGCGAGACGGGCGAGACAGGTCTCCCGCGCCTGCTCGACAAAGGCCGCCAGGTGCGGCAAGCCGGCCTCGCCGCTGCGCATGGCGGCATGGAGGGTGGCCTGCAGACCCTGCGGTCCGAGCGGCCGGGCAAGCAGGTAGCCCCGGTCCAGTTCTTCGGCCACCGCCCAGCGTGGCAGTGCGGCCACGCCGCGTCCGCTGGCCACCAGCTGCAGCAGCATGGGGGTGAGCTCGGTCCGGCGCCATTCGGCCGGCGCAACACCCGCCGGGGTCAGAAAGCGCGACCAGATGTCCAGATACTCGGCCGCGACCGGATACGTCACCAGCATCTCGTCGCGCAGGTCCTGCGGACGTACGTGAGCCACCGCGGCGAGTCGGTGACGGGGTGATATCACCAGCACGTTCTCGTAGCGAAACAAGGGGCGGTAGGTCACATCCCGTCGCAGCTGCGGATCGGCGGTGATGGCCAGATCGATGTCGCCCCGCGCCAGCGCCGACAGGGTGGCATCAGGGAACGACAGGGTAAGATCCACCTCGATCTGCGGGTGATCGGCCTGGTAACGGTCGAGCGTGGGCATCAGCCAGTCGAAGCAGGCGTGGCATTCCAGGGCCAGGTAGAGGCGCCCGGCATTGCCGCTGGCCAGCCGCTCGAGGGCCTGGTGTGCAGCACGCACCCGGGGCAGCAGCTCATCGGCCAGCGTCAGCAGCCGCTGGCCGGCCTCGGTGAAGACCAGCGGACGGCTGTTGCGCGTGAACAACGGCAGGCCGAGCTGGTGTTCCAGCGCCTTGAGCTGGTGCGAGAGGGCCGATTGGGTGAGGTGCAGCCGCTCGGCCGCCGCCACGAGGCTGCCGGCCTCGCGCAGCACGACGAGGGTACGCAGGTGCCGCAACTCCACCGGGTTATGAATAGGATTCATGAATAACTGAAAAATATGAAATGGATTCCATGAAAGTATCCCGCCAGACTGCCCCCCACGACAAGTCATGCAACCAGGGGATCTGGCATGGACACGAAACGCATCACGACACACAACCTGGGCTATCCGCGCATCGGCGCACGGCGCGAACTCAAGTTCGCGCTCGAGGACTACTGGCGCGGCGAGCTGGACGCGGCCGGACTGGAGGCCGCGGGGCGCGCGCTGCGCGAACGCCACTGGCGGGAACAGCGTGCGGCGGGCATGGATTGGGTACCGGTGGGCGACTTCTCTCTCTACGACCACGTTGCCGACACCACCCTCTTGCTGGGCGCTGCCCCGGCACGCTTCGGTGCGGAGGCGAACCCGCTCGAGGGCTACTTCCGCATGGCCCGCGGCCGCGCCCACGCCGATGATCCCGGGACCACGCCTGCCCTGGAGATGACCAAGTGGTTCGACACCAACTACCACTACCTGGTCCCGGAGCTGCACAGCGGGCAGTCGTTCCGCCTGCACGGCGAGCGCCTGTTCGCCCAGGTGCGCGAGGCACAGGCGCTGGGACTGGGCGCCAAGCCGGTGATCCTGGGGCCGCTCACCTGGCTCTGGCTCGGCAAGATGGCCGACGACGGCGACCGCCTCGCCCTGCTCGACGCCCTGCTGCCCGTCTACGGCGAGCTGCTGTCCGAACTCGCACGACTGGGATGCAGCTGGGTGCAGATCGACGAACCCATCCTGGTGCTCGACCTGCCGCCAGCCTGGAAGCAGGCCTTCGAGACCACCTACCACCGGTTGCAGACCCCCGGCCTGAAGTCCCTGCTCACCACCTATTTCGGCGACCTCGGCGACAACACGGCACTGGCCTGCCGATTGCCCGTGGATGGACTGCACGTCGACCTGGCCCGCGCGCCCGACCAGCTGACGCGCGTGCTCGACCACCTGCCGGCCTACAGGCAACTGTCGCTCGGGGTGGTCGACGGCCGCAACGTGTGGCGCTGCGACCTGGAGGCTGCCCGCGCGCGGATCGGCGAGACGCTGGCGCGACGCCCGCAGGGTCTCTGGCTCGCTCCGAGCTGTTCCCTGCTGCACGTCCCGCAGGACCTCGATCAAGAACCGGAACTGGACGGGGAACTGCGCACCTGGCTCGCCTTTGCGCGCCAGAAGCTCGACGAGGTGGGCCTGCTGGCGCGCCTGGCGAGCACCCCTGAACCCGCGCCGGCCGATGCCGCTGCCCTGCACCAGGGCACGGCAGCCTTCGCGGCGCGCCTCGCCTCGCCGCGCATCCATCGCCCCGAGGTGACCGAGCGCCTGGCCTCGCTGCCGGCGGACATCGACCGGCGCAGACACCCCTTCGCCGTTCGCAAGCGCGCACAACAGGCGCGGCTGGGGCTGCCTCTGCTGCCCACCACCACCATCGGCTCCTTCCCGCAGACGGCCGGGATCCGCCGCACCCGGCAGGCCTTCAAACAGGGACGGATCAGCAAGGCGGACTACGAGACCGCCATGCAGGCGAGCATCCGCGAGGCGGTCGAGCGACAGGAGGCGCTGGGCCTGGACGTGCTGGTACACGGGGAGCCCGAACGCAACGACATGGTGGAGTACTTCGGCGAGCAGCTGGAGGGCTATGCCTTCACGCGCCACGGCTGGGTGCAGTCCTATGGCTCGCGCTGCGTCAAACCACCCATCATCTATGGCGACGTGCTGCGGCCGGCCGCGATGACGGTGGCCTGGTCACACTATGCCCACTCGCTCACCGACCACCCCATGAAAGGGATGCTCACGGGACCGGTGACCATGCTGCAATGGTCCTTCGTGCGCGACGATCAGCCGCGCGCACGCACCTGCGAGCAGATCGCCCTGGCCCTGCGCGACGAGGTATGCGACCTGGAGGCCGCCGGCATCGGCATCATCCAGATCGACGAGCCGGCCCTGCGCGAAGGCCTGCCGCTGCGTCGGCAGGACTGGGCATCCTACCTGGACTGGGCGGTGCGCTGCTTTCGCATCACGGCCTCCGGGGTGGCGGACGACACCCAGATCCACACCCACATGTGCTACGCCGAATTCAACGACATCATCGAGGCCATCGCCGCCCTGGATGCGGACGTGATCACCATCGAGGCCTCGCGTTCGGACATGGCCCTGCTGGAGGCCTTCGAGGACTTCGCCTACCCCAACGACATCGGGCCCGGCGTCTATGACATCCACACGCCCAACGTGCCAACCGTGGACGAAATCCGCGTGCGACTGGAAAAGGCCCTGGCCCGGATCCCGGCCGAGCGGCTGTGGGTCAACCCGGACTGCGGGCTCAAGACCCGCGGCTGGCCCGAGGTGGAGGCGGCGCTGCGCGCCATGGTGACGGCCACCAATGCCCTGCGCGGGGCGCTTGGGGACGCGGGACGCCAGCGTACCGCCTGATGCCGGTGCCGGCGCGGCAGGGCGTCAGCCGCCCTGCTTCGCGTCGGCGCTGTAGTCGAAGGAGTCGTAGTAGAGCTGTTCATCGGGCAGGCCGCGTTCGCCGAAGGCGGCGCGGGCGGCCTGGATCATGGGCGGGGGGCCGGCCATGTAGACGTCGAAGCCCGCGAGGTCGGGATGATCGGCGACCACGGCCTCGTGCACGAAACCGCTGCGTCCCTCCCAGGCGTCATCGGCCCCGGGTTCGGAGAGCACGGGCACGTAGCTGATGTTTGCATGCGCGTCGGCCCAGTCCTGCGCGAGGTCGTTGAGGTACAGGTCTTCCCTCGCGCGCGCGCCCCAGTAGAGGATCATGGGCCGGGTGTCGCCGTGGGCGATGGCATGTTCGATGATGCCCTTGATGGGGGCGAAGCCGGTGCCGCCGGCCACCAGGATCACCGGGCGCTCGGAATCCTCGCGCAGGAAGAAACTGCCCAGCGGGCCCTCGATGCGCAGCAGGGCCTTTTCCTTCATCTCGTTGAAGACGTGATCGGTGAAGTCGCCGCCCGGCACGTGACGCAGGTGCAGCTCCAGGTACTCGTCCTGGTGCGGGGCGTTGGCCAGCGAGAAGCTGCGGCGGCGACCGTCCTTGAGCAGGATGTCGATGTACTGGCCGGCGAGGAACTGCAGGCGCTCGGTGGCCGGCAGCTTGAGGCGCATCTCCATCACGTCGTGGTTGAGCCGGTTGAGCCCGATCACCCGCACCGGCAGGGTCTTGATCACGATGTCCTTCGCCGCACCGATCTCGCGCACCTCGATCTCGAGGTCGGAGAGCGGCAGGGCCTGGCAGAACAGCGCCTTGCCCTCGGCGATCTCCTTCTCGTTGATGGCCGGCGGCTTCACCGCACCGTAGTCCACCTCTCCCTGCAGGAGCCGGCCCAGGCAGGACCCGCAGGCGCCGTTGCGACAGCCGTAGGGCAGCGCATAGCCCTGGCGCAGCGCGGCGTCGAGGACGGTCTCGTCGTCTTCGCAGGTGAACTGGTGGCCGCTTGGTTGTATGGTGACGATGAAGCTCATGCCGGACCCTTGTCGTGAAGAAACGGGGGCCGGGGATTTTCGCCTATTTCCTGAGGGATAAAAACCCGTGCGCACTGTGCTTATCATCGGTTGCGGCGACATCGGCCGCCGCGTGGCCCACAGGCATCTCCGTCACGGGGACTACGTGACCGGGTTGGTACGCAGCCAGGCGAGTGCGGAGCGACTCGCAGCCGAGGGCATCCTGCCCCTGGTCATGGACCTCGACAGCGACGAATCCCCCCTGCCCGAGGCCGAGCTCGTCTATCACTTTGCCCCGCCGCCCGGCAGCGGCGAGCAGGATACCCGCACCCAGCGCCTGCTCACACGGCTGCCGGCGCCCGTGCATCTCGTCTACATCAGCACCTCGGGGGTGTATGGCGACCACCAGGGCGCCTGGGTGGACGAGAACACGCCACCCAACCCGCAGACCGACCGCGCCCGCCGCCGGCTGGATGCGGAACGCCGACTGCTGGCCTGGGGCCGGCAGGAGGCCGTGCCGGTGGTGATCCTGCGCGTGGGGGGCATCTACGGCCCCGGCCGGCTGCCCATCGACCGGCTCGACCAGGTGACGGTGATCTGCCCCGACGAGGCGCCCTATTCCAACCGCATCCACGCCGACGACCTCGCCGCCGTCTGCGTCGCGGCGGCCGAGCATGGCGAGCCCGGCGGGATCTACAACGTGGCGGACGACGAGCCGGGCACGATGACCGAGTATTTCTACCAGGTGGCGGATGCCGTGGGCAGGCCGCGCCCGCCCTGTGTCTCCCTGCAGGAGGCACCGGCACACCTGAGCCCGGGGATGCTGTCCTATGTGCGCGAGTCGCGGCGCATGCGCACCGATAAGATGAAGACGCTGGGCATCCACCTCCGATACCCCGGCCTGAAGGATGGACTGGCCGCCAGCCTGGACGACCCCGACACCTGAGTGCGCGCCAGGCCCGGGGCCGGTTCAGCGCCGAGCGTCGCCCGGCTGCCAGCGCTGCCAGGACAGGCTGATCTCCTCCGCCGGCACGGGCGGACTGTAGAGATACCCCTGGGCGATGTCGCAGCCTTCGCGCAGGAGGAACTCGCGCTGCGATGCCTCCTCCACCCCCTCGGCCACCGTTTCCAGGTCCAGGCTGCGCGCGAGACTGATGATGGCGCGGCTGATGGCCTCGCTGTTGCCGTCGCGGCCGATGTCGCGCACGAAGGACTGGTCGATCTTCATGCGATCCAGCGGCAGGTGCTTGAGGTAACTCAAGCTGGAATAGCCCGTGCCGAAGTCGTCGATGGCCAGCTGGATACCCAGGTCACGGAAACCGGACAGCGCCGCCGTCGCCCGTTCCGGCTCGCGCATGATGATGGACTCGGTGACCTCCAGCTCCAGTGACGAGGGTTCCAGGCCGGTGTCGTCCAGCACGCCGCGCACCAGGGGAATCAGCGTGCGGCGCTCGATCTGCTGCACCGAGAGGTTCACCGCCACGCGTGGCACCACCACGCCAGCGGCCTGCCAGGCGCGCATCTGCCGACAGGCCTCTTGCAGCACCCAGGCGCCGAGCTCGCCGATGATACCGATCTCCTCGGCCAGCGGAATGAAGCGCGCGGGCGACACCAGCCCGAGCTCCGGGTGCTGCCAGCGTACCAGGGCCTCCACCCCGACCAGCCGGTTGGCGGCCAGGTCGATCTGCGGCTGGTAGTGGAGCAGCAGTTCGTTGCGTGCCACCACCCCGCGCAGGGCGCGTTCCAGGCTGAGACGGTCGGCCAGCCCTTCGGTAAGCGCCGGCGTGTACAACCGATGGGCATTGCGCCCGGCACTCTTCACCTCGTAGAGCGCGGCCTCGGCATGCTGCAGCAGTTCATCCGGGGCGACACCGTCGTCCGGGTAGAGACTGATGCCCATGCTCAACGTGGTGATGAGTTCCTGCTCGCCGATGTGGATCGGCTCGACGAAACGCCGCTGGATGCGGTTGGCCAGGGTGACGGCACGATGCCGGCTGGCATTGTCCTCCATCAGCAGGACGAAGCTGTCGCCACCGGCACGCGCCAGGGTGTCACCCCGCTGGACCAGTCGCGAGAGACGATCGGCCACGGCTCGCAGGACGGCGTCGCCGACCGGATGACCGAGACCGTCGTTGATCAGCTTGAAGCGGTCGACGTCGATGAACATCACGCCGACCCGGCCGTCCTCGCGTCGCGCACGGCCGACGGCCTGTTCCAGCCGCTCGCGCAGGAGTTCGCGGTTGGGCAGGCGGGTGAGCGGGTCGTAATGCGTGAGAAAACGCACCTGCTCGGCCTGCTGGTGCTGCTCGGTGAGGTCGTTCCAGGAGCCGACGATCTCGGCCACCGTCGTCCCCTCTCCCGGCAGGAAGCGCATCTCGTCGCGCACCACGCGGATCTGTCCCTGCGCATCGCGGATGCGGTATTCCTGGGTGAGCTGCCCGCGATCCGGCAGTACCGCGAGGTTGCCCAGTACGGCCTCGCGGTCCTCGGGATGCAGGCTGCGGGTCCAGTCGTCCTCGGCGACGAAACGTCCCGGTTCGAAGCCGAACACGCGTCGCACGTTGTCACTCACCCAGCGCGGCCGCACGCGACCATTCGCATACTCGAGCTGGTAGAGCACCACGGGGCTGGCGGTGAGGAGGTGATCGAAGCGCTGGGTGGCGGTACGCAGATCGCGCGTGCGCACCGCCACCTGCCAGCGCAGCAGCAGGGTGATGGCGACGAACAGCAGCACCAGACCGAGGCCGGCAACCAGGAGTCGCGGCACCCAGGCCGGCAGCACCGGGGTCTGTGCCGGCACCATCGCCTCCTTGAGGGCGGCGTAGTAGGGAGAGTCCTCGTCCAGGCGCCAGTCGCTCAGGCGGGCATCGATACGCGCGAGCATCCCGCCGTGTCGGCCGCGGGTGGAGGCGTAGTAGAGGCTGGCCGGATTGAAGACCAGCGGTGTCTCGCGCAGGCCGTATTCGCGTGCGTGGCGTGCGGCAAAGAAGCTGTTGGTGACCACCGCATCGGCCTCGCCGTCACGCACGGCGGCGAAGGCATCGGCAAAGCGTGGGTAGATGAGCGGTGTGTAGGCCGTACCGATCGCGTGCATGGCACGCGACAGGCCCTCGTTCTGCACCGCCCCCTCGAGCAGGGCCACGCGCAGGCCATCGAGATCGGCGAAGGCGGTGAGCGGTGCGTCGGCGTGCGTGAGCACCACCGACCAGCTGTAGGTGACGGGCTGCTGGTGAAAATCGAAGCGTTCGGCACGTTCGGGGGTGATGGCCACATCCGGCATCAGGTCCAGCTCGCCCGCGGCCAGCTGTTCCAGGCAGTCGTTCCACTCGCAGCGCCGGTAGCGCAGCTGCCAGCCCTCTTCCCGGGCAATGGCGTTCAGCACATCGATGAAGAGGCCATCCGGATTGCCCTGCCCATCGACGTATACCTTGGGTGGGTTGTCGTACACCCCCACGTCGAGAACGGGTGGCGCCGCCCATGCGGGCGGGCCGAGGGCGAGGGCGGCGCCTAGCAGCAGCGCGCCACCCCGCGAGGTGGTGGTTTTCATGATCATCCCTGGTCTGGATATACCACAATCCCGAGGGGGTTGGTCAATTATTCCCCGGACACCAGATACGGGCGGGCGCTACGCCCATGGCCTGCAGCATGGCCTTGCCACGCACGGTGAGGTCACTGGTGAACAGGAACTGCTGCCGGGCATCCAGCGGATAGGCCTTGAGCCGGTAATGGGTATAACCGGGGCTTTCCTGCACGATGACGATGACCGGTCGATCGAGTTGCAGATAGGGGCTGCTCAGGGCCACGTCATGCAGGGCATGCCGCACTGCCGCGGCATCGTGGTCGGGCTCCAGATAGAAATCCGCCACGCACATCAGCGTGGCACCGCCGTCGTTGGCATTGTGGATCAGGTCGGTCCAGATCTTCTGATGGGGGATGCACACCGTCGTGTCGTCCGGGGTGACGATCTCCACGGTGCGCATGCCAACGTGGCGCACCTCGCCATAGGCCCCATCCACCTCGATCCAGTCGCCCTGGCGGTAGGGGAACTCGTGCAGGACCACCACCCCGGCGATGAGACTGCTGACGTAGTCCTTCAGCGCAAAACCGATGGCCAGCCCGGCCGCGCCCAGCACCGCCACCATGTTCTGCAGCGTCGGCTCGATGATGCGCGGCACGATCAGGACCAGGGTGACCAGGATGATGACCAGCCGCAGCAGCGGCACGCTGGCCAGCAGGTACAGGCGACGCTTGCCATGCAGCTTGTTGCCCACCCATGGCAGCACCCGCCCGAGCACCACGATCAGGAATACGGCCGCGGCGACCAGCAGGGCGATCTCGACCAGGGCCTCGGTGCGGATGGCCTGGAAGATCTGGGTGAACTTATCCGTCTCGTTCATGCGGACCTCAGAAGGCATCGACCAGGTAGCCACGCCCGCGCAGGAACTCCCTGGCGGCCGCATAGCCCAGGGGGGCCACACGATGGCGTCCGCCCGCCTGTTCCACCAGCCCCAGCTGCACGAGGCGGGCGACCACCGCGGCGAGCTGGCCATGGGAGAGCGGCAGCAAACGCTCGAGGGTGGCCAGATCCAGGCCGTTGTGCAGCAACAGGGCATGCAGCACGAAGGCGAGGTCGTCGCCGGTCTCCACCGGCATCACCGGGGCGCGCCCGCTGGACCACCAGACGGTGTCCGCCTCGTCCTTCCGGTCCTCGGTCTGCTCCACCGCCCCGGCCTCCTCGGGATCGGGCTCGGTACGCAGGTGTGTGCGCCAGTAGGTCCAGGCCACGCCCAGATTGCCGCGACAATGTGCGGCCAGGCGCCGCAGCTCGGCGCTCGCGGCCTGTGCCTTCTCGGCCTCCTCGGACGACGCATCCGGCCAGGGCAGGATGTCCTCGCCGGTATGGGCGTTGCGCACGCGCAGGTGCCGCCCGCCACGGTGGGCCAGTTGCAGAAAACAGGCCGACAGGCGCTCGCCATCGAAGGCCTGCAGGGTGTAGACCTCGGGCTGCGGGATGACCCAGACCCGCTGCAGAAAGGCCCAGGCCCAGCTGTCGCAGGCGACGAGGCCACGCCCGAGCCGGCCCGCGGTCAGGGCCTCGAGCAGGCGGCGCACCAGGGTGAGACCCTGCGGGTGACGCAGGTAACAGCGCTCCAGCGACGGCAGCAGCCAGCCCTCGGCATCCCGCGGCCAGTCATCCAGCCAGCTGGTATCTCCGGCCAGGATCTGTTCGGTCGTGGGCGGCTCGATCACCGGCCAGTTGCGGTGCCCGGCCCAGCGGCCCAGGGCCTCGGCCACCCCGCCGCCCGGCGGCCCCACGAAGAAGCGCACCGGGGGCGTGTCGCCATGCAGCCAGTCCGTCAGGGCCTCGTCCAGGGCGGCATGTGCACTGCCCCAGTCCACCGGCGGGACCAGGTGCTCCAGGCGCACCTCGGGCAGGGCGCGCAGGTCCTTCTCGGCCCGCGCCGGCGCCTGGGCGCTGGCATCGTCGCTGCGCAGCAGGCGCCAGAAGTCGCGCAGCTTGCGGCTGGCAACCTGCTGGGCGGGTTCGGCCGGCAGGCGAAATTCGGCCAGGGGCACGATCTGCCACAGTTGATCGGCGGACGCGTCTGCAGCGGGGGTGCTCATTTCGGCTTATCCAGTCCATCGAGCCAACTGGTCAATACCCGATCCTCTCCATCGCCGGATGGCGCACAACCCCGGTGACGGCATTCGATGGCCAGTTCGCGCAGGCGATAACGTGTTTCCCTCGCCAGTGCATCCAGTTCGGCAAGCAGCCCGGGGTCTTCTCTGAGCACCTCGAGCCACTCGACGGCATCGACCAGGCGCAGACCAGCGCGGTCCAGGGTTCTCTGCATCGCAGCGAGGCGCTCGGCAACACGTTGCTGGGCGGGCGTTTCACGCGTCGCGCTGGCCTCCAGGCCTGACTCAATCGCCGCCAGCAGCTCGCCCAGTTCCTTCACCACGCGCTCAGGGCCTGTCTGTGCCGTGGCGTCGCGGCTCACCGGGCAATGCCGCAAGGCATCGATCAGCACCTTGACCACGCGCGCATCGTATTTTTCCGGCTGCCCCTTGAGTATCGCCGCCAGACTTTCCCCGTTGCCGCGATCACAGACCGCCACAGCCATCTCCGCCACCGCGAGAATGCGGCCCGGCAGGTCCAGTTGCTCGGCACGGCGACCACGAGGGTAACCACTGCCATCGAGCCGCTCATGATGCTCGAGAACGGCGCGGCTCACCACGGGATCGTACTCGGGAAACCCGCTGAGCAGCATGTGGGCGATTACCGGATGCGCCCTCACCTGTCGCTCCTCGCCAGGTGTCAGGGCACGCTTGAGACTGAAGATGTCCGGATCGATATGCAGCTCCCCGATGTCGTGCAACAACCCGGCTGTTGCCAGCTCGATACCCAGGGCCGCAGATTCCGGGCCCGCTGCTTCGGCGAGGGCTGCGGCGCAGAGCGACACACGCACGGCATGGCGGTAATGACCCGGCAGACGTTCTCGCATCACCGAGAGCTTGTTGGCCATGGCCGGGATCAATGTCATCCTTCCAAGATGGCGCTCGGGCGCACCCGGATCGCGCAGGACGCGGACCAGGGCCGCCACCAGTGCATCTTCACGCAGGAGCTCACGCGCCGTGGCGATGAGATCCCCGGGGTGAAGACAGTTCTCGATGGCAATGCTGTGATCCAGCGGACGAAGCAGCCTGTGCCGGGTCAGCTGCGCAAACACGCGAGGTTCGATACGGCGATCACGCGCGATCAGCTTGAGCCCGGATTCGCTCAGGATATCTTCGCGTGCACGTACGTCGTGGGTACGGCCCAACTCCGTGACATGGCGAGCATAGACCTCGTCCGGATCGGGCATGCCGTGCGGCTCCCGGTCGTCTCTGCACTCACTGGTCAGCATGAGGCAAGATGCTCCGACTCAGTCCTTGGTGTAGTAGACGCCGGGGATCCAGCTCTTCTTGATCTTCCGGGTCTTCTCGATGTCGACGAGCTGGTCACCGACGAACTTGAATCCGTGCAGGCCGAAGCGCAGCTGGTCGTCGTGTCTCAGCCGCTGGGTAGCGACCTTCTCCTCGTTGATGAAGGAGCCGTTGGTACTGTCGAGATCGCGCAGCTGGTAGCCGTCGCTCTCCTCCTCGCCGAGGCGCTCGATCACGGCGTGTCGCCCGCTCACCAGCGGATCGTCGATGTGGATGTCGTTGTCCGGTGCGCGGCCGATGGTGGTCACCGCCTGGTCGAGCGAGAACCTGTGGGTGGCGACGCCATCGGTCATGAGGATGAGTAGGGCCATGCGGGGTTCCTCGGCTGTCCGTTATGCCCAGTGATAGAGCTGGATAAGGGCAAGATAACGCAAGCCCTTGCCGACCGCCATCGCCAGGGCGGCCAGCAGCGGGTTGATGCGCAGCCAGCCGGCGGCCACGCACAGGGCATCGCCGATCAACGGCGCGAAGGCGAACACGAGTACCGGCCAGCCCCGGCGCTGCAGCAGGACCAGGGCCTGGCGTCGACGGGGATGACGCAGCACGGCCTCTCGACCGAGCCGGCTGACGGCAAGACCCAGCAGCCAGGAGCTCATGCCGCCCAGGGTATTTCCCAGCGTGGCGAGCAACAGGATGAGGGCCGGATCGACACCGGTATCCAGCGCCGCCAGCACGGTGACCTCCGAGGCGCCGGGCAGCAGCGTGGCCGAGAGAAAGGCGCTGACGAAGACCGCCAGCGGCGCGCTGCCGGTGTCGAGTGGATTCAATGCGCGGGTTCGAAGCTGCCGTGCTGCAGCATGACGATGGTGCAGGCCTCCTCGTAGGGGATGTGGGCATCCTCCAGGCGCTTGAGCAGGTTGGCGTCCTCGGTGCCCGGGTTGATGATCACCCGTCCGGGCCGCGCCTGGATGATGTCGTCGATCAGCGGCTGCACCCGTGCCGGCCCGATGTAGAGCGTGAGGGTGTCGATGGGCCGGTCGATGTCCGCCAGACGATGCGCCACGTCGATGCCCTCGATCTTCTCGGCATGGTGATGCACGGGGATGACGTCGTAGCCCTTCTCGCGCAGCAGGCGCAGGGCCCGGTTGGAATAGCGGTGTGGCTTGGGGCTCGCGCCCATGACGACAACGGTATGTGCCATGACAAACCTCCCTGGTCGTTTGGTTAATGTGCCGGAACGGCGCCGAGCAGGTCTTCGCGTGCCGCCTGCCGCCACGCCGCTGCGGTGACCTGCCAGTCACCGTCGCGCAGCTGCCAGGCGAGGTCAAGCCGGTGTACGTCGGCCCGCAGCATGAAGGCATTGGCCTCGTTGATCGGCTGGGCGGCCATGGCCACGAACAGGGTGCTGCTCGCCTCGGTCTCCTGCACCCGGATCGCGTCCACCCGCACCAGCAGGTGCACCGACTGATAGCGCAGGAACAGTCCACGCAGGTAGTTGCGCAGGTCCTCCGGCCTGTGGCCACGCTCGTCGCGGTAGTCGGGCGCGACGAAGGCCATCACGTCACCGGTGTCGCGCGCCTCGGCCGCCTGCTCGGCCTCGGCGATCAGGCCGCGGATCACTTCCTCGGGCGTGGGCTCGGCGCCACAGCCGGCCAGCAGCCCGGCCAGGGACAGCCCCAGCAGGGTCGCGGCCATGCCGCGCATCACTGCCCCCGGGCCCACTCGCGGAAGGCGGCGGAACGCCCGAAGGCTTGGTAGCCGTCCAGCGAGGCCAGCTGCTCGACGTCGAATTCGTAGGCGAAACGCTGCTCCAGCACCTCGAGGTCGGTCACGGCGGCCTCGAAGCGTCCCTGGTTGACGTTGGCCTGCAGGCGCGTCCAGTAGGGTTCCTCGTAGTCGGCATCGCCGTCGATGGCGCGCTGCGCCCAGGTGAGCGCCTTGGCATCGTCCTCGGCCAGCAGATAGATGTTGGCCCGCATGCCATCGATGGCGGCATCGCCACCGGTGTAACGGTTGAGGTTGTCCAGGGCCTCGTGGGCACGCGCCCACTCGCCGTTGTAGAGGTAGTGGTCGACCAGCAGCAGGGCCATCTCGGGGCGATCGCCGAACTGCTGCGCGGCCGCCGCCAGGGCCTCGCGATAGGCCTGCTCGTCGCCGCTGCTGTTGGCGTTGAACACGCGCAGCAGGACCATGATGCGCGAGTCGCGCACCTTCGGCGTGAGTTTCTCGTAGCCCGCCAGCCATTCGTCGAAGCGACGCTCGCGCTGCAGGCGCGCGAGCTCGAGGAACTGACTCACCGTCTTGTCGTCGGCCTTGTTGATGCCGAAGACGCGCTCCAGGGCCCCGCGGTCCAGCGGCAACGCCACCAGCAGGGCCTGGCGCACGGCTTCGCTGTAGGTCTGGGCGCTGGCGTGGTCGTACCAGTCGACGATCCGCAGCTCGCCGCCCTGTTCCAGGGTCTCGAGCTCCATGTAGTTCAGTCCCTCGTCACCCAGGTCGACGCGGTACAGCAGGGCCAGGTTGCCGTTGCGCTCGCGCGCGCGCAGGTACTTGAAGGCGTAGTCGTCGCTCATGCGCTGCAGCACCGCCTCGCCGACCTGCGACAGGCCCTGGCGCATGCCGTCACGCACCTGCTCGAGCTCCCGGCTCTCGGGCAGGCCGTTCAAAACGCGCGCCAGGAAGCGCTCCTGGTCGAAGGCCCGGTTGAACAGCGCCGTTTCGCCGGCATTGAGGCCGGCCTCGAGCTCGCGCGCAAACTGTTCGTGTCCCGCGGTGTCCTGCTGGCCGGCGGCTGCCGGACTGGACAGCACGAGGCCGCTACCGGTATCGGCGTGCAGGGTGGCCAGCGGCAGGGCCGCAAGCAGCACGGCGGTGAGTACGAGGTGACGCATCGGGTCTCTCCCTGATGAAGTGAAGTCAGGCAGCCCGCCTCATGGCTGGCTGCGTTTGCTGTTGAGCCACTGGATCACGGTCTTCCACTGCTCGCGGTCGACCTGGGTGGCGGCCGGCCCGAGCTCGAAGATGCCGAGCCCGCGTTCCGCGGCACGGATGTAGTTCATGCTGTCGCGCAGGTGGCCGACCACCGGCACCTTGAGCTTGCCGAGAAAGGCCTCCAGCTCGTGGTAGATGTTGGTGTACTCGCGCACCCGGTTGGCGACCAGCGCGATCTTCGCCTGTTTCTTCGTGACGCGTGCGCTGCCCTTGATGGTCTCGACGAAGGCCGCGGCCGCGCGCATGTCGATGGGCGAGGGCAGCACCGGGATCAGGATGGTCTCGGCCTTGCGCAGCAGGTTGGCGAGGTCGCGCCCGTGCACCGCAGCCGGCGGGTCCATGATGACGATCTCGGTATCGCGCGTCGGGCGCAACGTGCCCTTCCACGCCGCCATCCCCTGGATGTGTGGCCGGCCCTTGGAACGGGCCTTGAGCCAGTCCAGGCTCGAACCCTGCGGGTCGTAATCGGCCAGCATCACCTGCTTGCCCTTGCTCGCGTAGTAGCTGGCGAGGTTGGTGGCGAGCGTGGTCTTGCCGGACCCGCCCTTGGCGTTCAGGACCATGATATGGCGCATGCGACTCCCTCCTTCGTTTCAGGACAACACCATGAGCTTAGCCGCCGACCGGCGACTGCGCGCGAGCTGTCGGGGGAGCGCTGGCCGGCGACGTGTCAGTCGATGCCGAGCGTCTCCCAGATGGCGTCGACGCGGGCCTTCACGTCGGCGTCCATCACGATGGGTCTGCCCCATTCACGATCCGTCTCGCCCGGCCACTTGTTGGTGGCGTCCAGCCCCATCTTGGAGCCCAGGCCCGAGACCGGTGAGGCGAAGTCGAGGTAATCGATGGGCGTGTTCTCCACCAGCACCGTGTCGCGCGCGGGGTCCATGCGCGTGGTGATGGCCCAGATCACGTCCTGCCAGTCGCGCGTGTTGACGTCTTCGTCGACCACGATAACGAACTTGGTATACATGAACTGGCGCAGGAAGGACCATACGCCCATCATCACGCGCTTGGCGTGACCGGGGTATTGTTTGCGCATGCTCACCACCGCGAGCCGATAAGAACAGCCCTCCGGCGGCAGATAGAAATCGGTGATCTCCGGAAACTGCTTCTGCAGGATGGGCACGAACACTTCGTTGAGCGCCACGCCGAGGATGGCGGGCTCGTCCGGCGGGCGGCCGGTGTAGGTGCTGTGGTAGATCGGCTCCCTGCGCTGGGTGATGCGCTCGATGGTGAACACGGGAAACGCATCCACCTCGTTGTAGTAGCCGGTGTGATCGCCGAAGGGCCCCTCGGGGGCCATGTCGTCCGGGTGGATCACGCCCTCCAGTACGATCTCGGCCGAGGCCGGGACCAGCAGGTCGTTGCCCACGCATTTCACCAGCTCGGTGCGTGAGCCGCGCAACAGGCCGGCGAAGGCATGCTCGGAGAGGCTGTCGGGCACCGGGGTGACGGCGCCGAGGATGGTGGCCGGGTCGGCACCCAGCGCTACCGAGATCGGGAATGGCTCTCCCGGGTGTTCCTGCTGCCAGTCGCGAAAGTCCAGCGCGCCGCCACGATGCGAGAGCCAGCGCATGATCACGCGGTTCTTGCCGATCACCTGCTGGCGGTAGATGCCCATGTTCTGCCGCGACTTCAGCGGCCCCTTCGTCACCACCAGTCCCCAGGTGATGAGCGGACCGGCATCGCCGGGCCAGCAGGTCTGCACCGGGATGCGGCCGAGGTCCACGTCATCGCCCTCGATCACCACCTCCTGGCAGGGCGCCTTCTTCACCGTCTTCGGCGCCATGTCCAGCACCTTCTTGAAGATCGGCAGCGTCTTCCAGGCCTCCTTCATGCCCCTGGGCGGATCGGGTTCCTTGAGGAAGGCGAGCAGCCTGCCGACCTCGCGCAGGGCCTCCACCGAGTCCTCGCCCATGCCCAGGGCGACACGCCGCGGCGTGCCGAAGAGGTTGCCGAGCACGGGCATGTCATGGCCCTTGGGGTTCTCGAACAGCAGCGCCGGACCGCCCGCGCGCAGGGTACGGTCGCAGATCTCGGTCATCTCCAGCCTCGGATCGACCTCGGCGGTGATGCGCTTCAGTTCGCCCTGCTTCTCGAGCAGCTCGATGAAGTCGCGCAGGTCACGGTATTTCATGACATCGCCCTAGAGGTCGAACTCGGCCACGGCCGGGGCGTGGTCGGAGGGGCGTTCGAGGCGGCGGGGCGCAATATCGATGTAACTGCCCGTGCACTTCTCGGCCAGGGGCCTGCTCGCCAGCACCAGGTCGATACGCAGGCCGGCGTTGCGGCGAAAGCCGGCGGCGCGGTAGTCCCACCAGCTGAAGGTGTTCGCCTCCTGCTCGAAGCGGCGGAAGGTGTCGACGAAGCCCAGGTCCAGAATCTTCTGCAGCGCCTGGCGTTCCGGTGTGGAACAGAGGATCTTCTCGTGCCAGCGCACGGGATCGTGCACGTCCGCATCAGTGGGGGCGATGTTGAAGTCGCCCATCACCACGTAGCGCTCGTGGTGCTGCATGTCCTGCGCGATGTAGTCGGTGACGCGCTGCAGCCAGTCGAGCTTGTAGGCGAATTTCTCCGACCCCACCTCCTGGCCGTTGACCACGTAGAGGTTGAGCACCCGCACGCCGTCGATCGTCGCCCCGAGGATGCGCCGCTGCGGATCGTCGAGATGGGGCACGTCGGTGATGACGTCCTCGATCGGCGTGCGGCTCAGTACAGCCACGCCGTTGTAGGTCTTCTGCCCGGCGTAGGCGACCTCGTAACCGGCCGCGCGGATCTCCTCGACGGGAAAGGCGTCGTCGGTGAGCTTGGTCTCCTGGATGCCCAGCACGTCAGGCCTGGTCTCGGCCAGCCAGTCCAGCACCTGGGGCAGGCGCACGCGCAGGGAATTGACGTTCCAGCTTGCGATCTTCATGACGTTTTTGTGTTCTTGTCGTTTGTTGCTACCCGGTCGACTGTTGCCCGACCGGCCGGGTCCTCACTCGCCCAGGCTCAGGCCGAAGAAGCGCTGGCGCATGCGCCGCTCGTGGCGCCTGCCGCCCAGCCAGATACCGAGCAGGAACAGGAGCACCGTGGCTGCGCCGAACAGACCGAGCAGGGCCGGGTCGTTGAGCAGGCGATGGATCACGTTGCGCCTCGCGGCGCGGTAGCCCGCCAGCTCGGTCTCCAGCGCGTTGATGCTCTGATTGGCGGCCTCCAGGCTCTCCCGCAGGCGAGTGTGCACGGCATCGGTGTCGGCGTACTCGGCACGCAGCTCCTCGATGCGTGCCTCGGCCGCCAGCCGTGCCGCCTCGGTTTCGGCGACGATGAGTGCGGCCGGCTTGTCCTTGACGAGGAAGGCCGCCTTCACCCAGCCGGTAACACCATCGGCGGTGGTCACGCGGGCGAAGTTTCCCCGCCGCTCCACCACCTCCAGGGCATCGCCGCTGGCGAGCATCTTCAGCCGCTGGCCACTCGCCTGTTCGCCGGCGAACAGGCCCAGGCGCAGCTGGTCGGTGACATAGACGGTCTCGGCCATGACGGGAGCCGCCAGTAACAGGCCGATGACGAACAGGCTGGCAAGTAGGCGTGTCTTCATCTGCATTCCTCAGGCGGCCAGGCCACTGTGACGCAGCAGGGCGTCGATCTCGGGTTCGCGACCGCGGAAGGCCCTGAAGGAGTCCATGGCGGGGCGCGTGCCCCCCACCTCGAGGATCTGCTCCAGGAAGTCCTGCCCGACCTTCGGGTTGAACAGTCCCTCTTCCTCGAAGCGCGCGAAGGCGTCGGCCGACAGCACCTCGGCCCACTTGTAGCTGTAGTAACCGGCCGCATAGCCACCGGCAAAGATGTGCGAGAAGCCGTGCTGGAAACGGTTGAAGGCCGGCGGCTGCACCACCGCCACCTCGGCACGCACCTCGTCCAGGATCTCCTGGATGCGGCCGCCGCGCGCGGGGTCGTATTCCAGGTGGATGCGCATGTCGAACAGCGCGAACTCGATCTGGCGCACCATCATCATGGCGGCGTGGTAGTTCCTGGTCGCCAGCAGTTTCTGGAAGAGCGTGTCGGGCAGCTTCTCACCGGTCTGCCAGTGGGCGGCGAACAGATCCAGGGCCTCGCGCTCCCAGCACCAGTTCTCCATGAACTGGCTGGGCAGCTCCACGGCGTCCCATTCCACGCCGTTGATGCCGGACACGGCAGGGTAGTCCACCCGCGTGAGCATGTGGTGCAGCCCGTGGCCGAATTCGTGGAACAGCGTGATCACCTCGTCGTGGGTGAACAGTGCAGGCCTGTCGCCCACGGGCGGGGTGGAGTTGCAGGTCATGTAGGCGACCGGCAGCTGCAGCCCCTCGGGGGTGCGCATGCGACCCATGCAGTCGTCCATCCAGGCGCCGCCGCGTTTCTTCGACCGGGCGTAGAGGTCGAGATAGAACTGGGCGCGCAGTTCGCCGTCCTCGCCGCGCACCTCGTAGAAGCGCACGTCCGGATGCCAGGTGTCCACACCCTCGACCGGCTGGATGCTCACGCCGTAGAGCCGCCCGACCAGCTCGTACAGCCCCTTGAGCACCTGGTCCACCGGGAAGTAGGGCTTGAGGTCTTCCTGGGAGATGGCATAGCGCTGCTGCTGCAACTTCTCGCTGGCATAGCCGATGTCCCAGGCCTGCAGGTCGTCCAGTCCGAGTTCCTTGGCGGCAAAGGCTCGCAGCTCCTCGATCTCGCGCATCGCCCCCGGCTTGCTGCGACCGGCAAGGTCGCGCAGGAAGTCGAGGATGGTCTGCGGGTCGTCGGCCATCTTGGTGGCCACGGACTTGTGCGCATAGCTCGCATAGCCGAGCAGGCGGGCGGCCTCGTGGCGCAGGGCGAGGATCTGCTCCATCAGGTCCGAGTTGTCCCATTCGGGGTGGCCGCCCTGGTCGGAGGCACGGGTGCTGTAGGCGCTGTACATCTCCTCGCGCAGGTCGCGGGAGTCGGCGTAGGTCATGACCGCGTAGTACGAGGGGAAGTCCAGGGTGAAGACCCAGCCGTCCATCTCGCGCTCGGATGCCGCCTGGGCAGCCATGTCGCGGGCGGAATCCGGCAGTCCGGCGAGCTCGGCCTCGTCCGTCACCTGCCGGGTCCAGGCATTGGTCGCATCCAGCAGGTTTTCCTCGTAACGTGACTGCAGGCGGGACAGCTCCTGCTGTATCGCCTTGAAGCGCGCCTTCTCGGCGTCCGGCAGGTCCACCCCACTCAGGTGGAAGTCACGCAGCGCATCGCGGACCGTCTTCTGCTGGGCCGTATCCAGGCGTTCGAATTCGGGCCCTTCGGCGATGGACCTGAAGGCCTGGTAGAGCGCGGCGTTCTGCCCGATCTCGGTGCCGTACTCGGTGAGCTTGGGCAGGCAGCGGTTATAGGCCTCGCGCAGGGCCTCGCTGTTCACCACCGAATTCATGTGCTGCACTGGCGACCAGATGCGGCCCAGTCGGTCCTCGGCCAGTTCCAGCGGGGCGATGAGGTTGTCCCAGGTGTAGCCGGTGGCCTTGCCCGCCGCCAGCAGGCGTTCGAGCAGGGCGCGGTTCTCGGCCAGCTGGTGGTCGATGGCCGGTTCCACGTGCTCCGGGCGGATCCGGGAAAAGGGCGGCAGCCCCTGCATCTCGAGTAGCGGATTGGACATGGTGCGCAAGCGTATCCGTTGGCTGTCGGGTGAACTGCCTACTCTATCACGCCGTGAAACGCGCAAGCAGCAGATAGGCGCTGCCCGCCAGGGCCAGCAGGAAACCGCTCGCATAGGCCAGGGCACGTCGCCGATACCGTCCGGAGAGTTCGTCCTCGTGGTGGGAGGAGAGGATGTAGGGCCGGCGCCGGTCGCGGCTGCGCGAGAGCAGGTTCGTGACGTGTATGACGCTGCGCTCGGCACGCTGCCGCAGCGCCTCCCGCTCGGCGGCCTGCCGCGCGGCCTGCCATTCCCCGGGGTCGATCTCGCCGTCACCGTTGGCATCGAAGCGCTCCTTGAGGGTGGCCTGGTCCGCCTTCCATTCGCGCAGGATGGCGCCGGTATCCTCGTGGAGGTCTGCCTGGTAGTCGGTACCCAGGGTCCGGAATTCGCCGATCGCGTATAGCGGTTCATCGGGCATCAGGCGGCTTTCACGGTAACGGTAGTTGCCGGTGGTGAACAGGCCGCCATGCCGCGGCAGGTCCGGCGATGGCCAGGGCGTGGCACCGTACCAGACATCGTGATGCTCGCAGTGCACGGTGGCCCCCTCAGGATCGACCAGGCAACGCCCAGTGCCGTCCTCCATCAGGAACAGGTCCCGGCTGGCCCCGCTGCGAATGCGCTTCCAGGTGACGCGGGTGCCGCTGCGGGTGCGACGCACCTCACGCTTCTCGACGCTGTAACGGTACCAGTTGCAGGCCTGGCCGGTGAGCGGCGCGACGATGGGCGTGCCATCCATGATCCTTGTGAAACCGATCAGCTCCACATAACCCTGGGGTGCCGAACGGATCTTCGCCGTGGGTGTATCCTCGATCAGGCGTGCCCGGTGAAAGGCACGGGCGAAGAGATACAGGCAGACCAGGGTGGCCGCCGCCAGTGCCACCACCCAGAACCAGAAGGAGGGCGTATCGAGGCCCTGTATCTCCGCCTGCATGCCCCGGCCGGTCGCTACTTACTGGCCGAACAGGGCCTTGATGTCGACGTCGGCCGTCTCGGCGGCATCGAACTGCAGCAGTTCGAAGGGGCCGAAGCCGAACACGCGGGCGACGATCACATCCGGGAACTGCTCGATACGCACGTTGTTGCGGTTGACGCTCTCGTTGTAATACTCGCGCCGGTCGGCGATGGCGTTCTCCAGCCCACTGATGCGCTGCTGCAGGTGGCGGAAGTTCTCGTTGGCCTTGAGCTCGGGATAGTCCTCGGCCACGGCGAAGAGCTGCCCCAGCCCCATGCGCAGCATGCCTTCCGCCGCACCCAGGCCCTTCATGTCGTGTGCCTGCTGGGCACTGGCCACCTGTGATCGGGCCTGCATGACGCGCTCCAGCGTCTCCTGTTCATAGCCCATGTACTGGCGGCAGACCTCCACCAGCTTCGGCAATTCGTCGTGGCGCTGTTTCAGCAGGACCTCGATGTTGGACCAGGCCTTGGACACGCCGTGTTTCAGGGAGACCAGGTTGTTGTAGATGACGACCAGATAGATCGCGGCCACCACGAATACCCCGATCACGACGATGCTGGATATCTCCATTTTGCGAACTCCATAGCATTTTCATGCGGATATGGGACTTTTTCCCATGGGATGCCCATCTCAGTATGTGGTGGAGTGTACGCCTACCACCCCGTCACACGGACGTGCGCAGTCACTATAAACCGGCAACAGACCGGGAACCATACAGTGAGAGGAGAGAAACATGCGACGTCTCGTCATCCTGGCGCTGGCACTGATGGCACCCGCCGTCCTTGCCCAGACCGAAACCCCCAAGACCAGCCTTACCTGGGCCGGCTGCGGCATCACTCAGAAGGCCTTCATGCGTGCCCTGGCCGAGGCCTACGAACAAAAGTCCGGCGTCCACATCGACATCCGTGGGGGTGGCGCCACCAAGGGCATTCGTGCCTCCACCGCCCAGGAAGTGGACATGGGCGGCACCTGTCGCCTGAAGCTCGAGGACGAGGTCTCCGAGGCAAATGCCTATCTGGAGCCGGTGGCCTGGGATGCCCTCGCCGTGATCGTGCACAAGGACAATCCGGTAAACGACATCAGCATCGGGCAGCTCAAGGCCCTGTACGAAGGCCGGATCAGCAACTGGTCCGAGCTGGGCGGCCCGAATGCCCCCGTGGAGCTCTTCGTGCGCCGCGGCAAGATCTCCGGCGTGGGTCGCACCCTGCGACAGCTAGTATTCGCGAATTACGAACAGGAGTTCCCGTCGGGTCGCGAGTTCCCGTCCACCGGTCCGCTGGAAGAGGCCCTGGAAAAGAACATTCACGCCATCGGCGTGACCGGCATCAGCAGCGCGCGCAAGCGGGACGTGAAGATCCTGACCCTGGACGGCAAGTCGCCGAACTACGAGAACATCAAGTCCGGTGCCTACCTGCTCTACCGTCCCCTGTACATCGTCTACAACCCGGACACCCCGCAGAAGGAGGAGATATCCAAGTTCGTGCAGTTCGCCCAGACGCGTGATGGAAAGGCCATCATCAAGGCCAACGGCGTGGTGCCCTACACCGAGGCCCTGTCGCTGATCATGAAGCAGCTGGAACAGGAACGGATTGCGCGTGATGCAGGCCTCTATCGCTAAGGCACGGTTCCATCAACCAACAAAAAGCCCGGCATCATGCCGGGCTTTTTGTTGGTCTCGCTGCAGGCCGGACCGTCAGATGTCGAGGTTGTTGGCGGCCAGGGCGTTGGACTCGATGAATTCCCGCCGCGGCTCGACCTGATCCCCCATCAGCGTGGTGAAGACCTCGTCGGCGGCCACCGCATCCTCGATCTTCACCTGCATCAGTCGGCGGGTCTCGGGATTCATGGTGGTCTCCCAGAGTTGTTCCGGGTTCATCTCACCCAGACCCTTGTAGCGCTGGACATTGAGACCGCGCTTGGCCTCGCCCTCCAGCCAGGCCATCACCTCGCGGAAGCTCGCCACCGGCTGGGCCCGCTCGCCACGCTGCACTCGGGCACCCTCGTCCAGCAGGCCGTCCAGGCGTTCGGCCAGGTCGCGCAGCAAACGGAACTCGGCCGAGGCGAAGAACTCGCCATCGAAATGATGCTCGGTGATGGAGCCGTGGAGGGTCTGCTCCAGCACCACCACCGGGCGATGCAGCTCGTCCTCCTCCACGCGCACGCCGTAACGGCTCCCGCCGCTGGCCGTGGAGGTCATGGCCTCCGCCATGGCCTGGAAACGGGCCTGCAGGGCGTCCCTGTCGGCCAGGGTGGCGTCGTCGATGGGGGCGGAGAAGACCAGCCGGTCCAGGGCCGGCTGGTGATAGCGGCGGGACAGGCGATCGATCGTGGTCATGGCCGAGTTGTAGCGCCGCGCCAGGTCTTCCAGGGCCTCGCCGCTGATGGGCGGGGCGTCCGCGCTGACGTAGAGCTGGGCACCGTCCAGGGCGAGCTGCAGCAGGTGGCGCTTGAGCTCGGCGTCGTCCTTCACGTACTGCTCCTGCTTGCCGCGCTTGATCTTGTACAGCGGCGGCTGGGCGATGTAGATGTGCCCGCGCTCCACCAGCTCGCCCATCTGGCGATAGAAGAAGGTGAGCAGCAGGGTACGGATGTGCGAGCCGTCCACGTCCGCGTCGGTCATGATGATGATGCGGTGGTAGCGCAGCTTGTCCGGATTGTACTCGTCCTTGCCGATGCCGCAGCCCAGCGCCGTGATCAGGGTACCGACCTCGGCCGAGGACAGCATCTTGTCGAAGCGGGCCTTCTCCACGTTCAGGATCTTGCCCTTGAGCGGGAGGATGGCCTGGGTGCGACGGTCACGACCCTGCTTGGCAGAACCACCGGCGGAATCACCCTCCACCAGGAAGAGTTCGGACAGCGCCGGGTCCTTTTCCTGGCAGTCGGCCAGCTTTCCCGGCAGCCCCGCCACGTCCAGGGCCCCCTTGCGGCGTGTCATCTCGCGGGCACGGCGCGCGGCCTCGCGGGCGCGGCAGGCCTCGACGATCTTGCCGGTAATGGCCTTGGCGTCGTTGGGGAACTCCATCAGGAATTCCTTGAAGAGTTCGGCCATGGCCGACTCCACAGCTCCCTTCACCTCGGATGAGACCAGCTTGTCCTTGGTCTGGGAGGAGAACTTCGGGTCCGGCACCTTCACCGAGAGTACCGCGGTGAGGCCCTCACGGGCGTCGTCACCGGTGGGGCTGATCTTCTGCTTCTTGGTAATCCCCTCTTCTTCCATGTAGTTGTTGATGGTACGGGTGAGCGCGGCGCGGAAGCCGGCCAGGTGGGTGCCGCCATCGCGCTGGGGGATGTTGTTGGTGAAGCAGAAGATGTTTTCCTGGTAGGAGTCGTTCCACTGCAGGGCCACCTCCACACCGATGTCGTCCTTTTCGGTGCTGAAGTAGAAAGGGTTCTGGTGCAGCGGGGTCTTCTTGCGGTTGAGGTGCTCGACGAAGGCTCGGATACCCCCTTCGTATTCGAAGGTATCCGTACGATCGGAGCGCTCGTCCAGCAGCACGATGCGCACGCCCGAGTTCAGGAAGGACAGCTCGCGCAGGCGCTTGGAGAGGATGTCGTAGTGGTACTCGGTGTCGGCAAAAATGGCCGTACTGGGCTTGAAATGGACCTGGGTGCCGGTGTGGTCGGTATCGCCGACCACCGTGAGTTGATCGATCGGGTCGCCCAGCCGGTAGTGCTGCTGGTGGATCTTGCCGTGGCGGTGGATGGTGAGTTCGAGGCTCTCGGAGAGGGCGTTGACCACCGAGACCCCTACCCCATGCAGACCGCCCGAGACCTTGTAGGAGTTGTCATCGAACTTCCCGCCGGCATGCAGCACGGTCATGATGACCTCTGCCGCCGGTTTGCCCTCCTCCGGGTGCATATCCACCGGGATGCCGCGGCCGTTGTCGGTGACGGTGATGGAGTTGTCGGTGTGGATGACGACACGGATCTCCGAACAGTACCCTGCAAGGGCCTCGTCGATCGAGTTATCGACGACCTCGAAGACCATGTGATGCAGGCCGGTGCCATCGTCCGTGTCCCCGATGTACATGCCGGGGCGCTTGCGTACGGCCTCCAGGCCCTTCAGCACCTTGATGTTCGATGAATCGTAGGTTTTCTCTTCGGTCATGCTCACACCTCAATGGCCAGTCGGGCCATTATACCAGTTCTTGCAGGCGACCATGTTCCACGTGGAACATTCGCCCTCCCTCCTCACCCGGCAGGTCGATCGCGCCCTCCTCGATGGCAGTGAGGAAGACCTGACCGCCCAGGGCAAGGGCCCCTCGCAGGACGCCCGCACGATGCTCACGGTCGAGTTCGGAGGCAACATCATCCAGCAGCAAGACCGGAGGTTCCATCCTGACCAGGGAAAACAGACGTGCCTGGGCGAGCTTGAGTACGGCGACCACTGCCTTTTGCTGACCGCGGGACGCAATCCGTGCAACCGAATCGCCGTCCAGCGTGATATCGAGATCGGCACGGTGTGGTCCGGCCCCGGTGAAGCCACGCTCCTTGTCCATATCCAGACGCCGGGACAGTGACTCGGCAAGGGACTCCCCCTGCGCCCAACCCTGACGATACTGCAGCTTCAGGCGCTCGGCGCCCAGTACAGAGCCGGCCATCGACTCAATCTCCGGTCCGAGGGCAGCCAGGTAGGCCAGGCGCAAGGCAGTCAGTGACTCGGCCTCCTCGACCAGTTGCCGATCGATGGCCGCCAGGGTGCGTGTGTTCAGACCACGTTTGAGCAGAGTGTTGCGTTGACCGAGTAGACGACCATAACGCTGCCAGTTGCCAAGAAAGGCTTCGGCATGGTGGAAGACACCCCAGTCCAGAAAGGCCCGTCGTTCACTGGGCGCTCCAGAGACCAGCGTGACACTCAGGGGCTCCATGACCACGGCGGCCAGGCGTCGGGCCAGCTCGGCCAGTGCCCCGGCATCCTGGCCGTCTATGCGTGCTCGAGTCGTGCCGGCCCGCCGTTCGATACCCAGGCGAGACAATTGATCCTTGTTCTCGACCCGGGCCACCACCTGACAGGCATCGCAACCCGAACGGATGAGCTCGTCCGGGCGGGCAGAACGGAAACTGCGACCGCGGGAGAGGAAATCGATGGATTCCAGGAAAGAGGTCTTGCCGGAGGCGTTGTTACCGACAATCAGATTCACGCCGGGAGAAGGTTCCAGCTCCGCCGACTCGATGATCCGAACCTGGCGGAGCTGGATGGAGCGGATGTGCATGCAGACTAGAGGCGCATCGGCATCACGACGAAGACCGAATCCGGATCGGCAGGATCACGCAGCAGGGCGCTGCTGTTGCCATCCTTCAGTGTCCCCTCGACGGCGTCGCCCTCGACGGTATTGAGCACGTCCAGCAGGTAGTTGACGTTGAAGCCGATCTCTACGGGATCGCCCTGGTAGTCGATCTCGATCTCGTCCTGGGCCTCCTCCTGCTCCGGGTTGTGGGCCTGGATGCTGAGAATCCCGTTGCTGAACCCCAGGCGGATGCCGCGGTATTTCTCGTTGGACAGGATCGATGCGCGTTGCAGGGCCTGGCGCATGGCGTCGCGATGGATGCGGACCTCCTTGTCGCCCCCTTGCGGCAGCACACGCTCGTAATCCGGGAAACGACCGTCGATCAGTTTGGAGGTGAACCGCACGCCGTTGAGACTGACGCGTATGTGGTTGCTCGAGAGTTCGACCGTGGCCGGCTCCTCGCTGTCATCCAGCAGCCGCATCAGTTCCTGGACGCCCTTGCGCGGAATGATCACCTGCTGGGTGGCCTCGGCATCGATCTCTGCCGTGCACTGGGACATAGCCAGGCGATGCCCATCCGTTGCCACCGCACGCACCCGGTTCGATGCCACCTCGAGCATGAGGCCATTGAGGTAGTAGCGCACGTCCTGGTTGGCCATGGCAAACCCCGTCTTCTCGATGAGCCGCTTGAGTGCCCCCTGGGGCATTTGAAACTCGCGACTGCTGGCGATCTCCTCCAGCGAGGGGAACTCCGCGGCCGGCAGGGTGGTGAGGGAAAAACGGCTCTTGCCGCTGGTAACCGTCGCCTTGTCGCCTTCGGTCTGAATGGAGATCTGTGCCGATTCCGGCAATGCCTTGCAGATATCCGCCAGTTTCCTTGCCGGAATGGTGACTTCACCGGACTCGTCCGCGACCGTGGGCACCTGAGCGACGAGCTCGACCTCGAGGTCGGTTGCCGTCACGGACAGGCCGTTGCCCTCGCTGCGAATCAGTACGTTGGCCAGCGCAGGGAGGGTCTGGCGCTTTTCGACGGCCCCGATGACCTGCTGCAAGGGTTTGAGGAGATCTTCCCGCTGGATACTGATTTTCATGGCTCCGGTGTTCCCCAGTTATTAAAGATAGATGTATTAATGATAGTAATAAGGGGCCTGTCGGCCTGTGTGTAAGTCTTATTTATTTCTTTTAAATCAAGTAATTAAGTTGCCATACCGGTTGTGTGAACAGCGCCTAAAAGCCACGCGCAGACTGTGCATCGATTGTGGATAACTCTGGCAGCGAGTTTTCCACACGTCCTGCGGACAGGTTATCCACAGGGACCTGCGCATGCCTCATCAGGTGGTGAGGGTGCGCAGCAGGTTCGTGTAATCCTCGTTGATCCGGTTGTCTTCCTCGCGCAGCGAGGCGATCTTGCGGCAGGCATGCAGCACCGTCGTGTGATCGCGGCCGCCGAAGGCATCGCCGATCTCCGGCAGACTGTGGTTCGTCAGTTCCTTGGCCAGCGCCATGGCCAGCTGCCGCGGCCGGGTGATCGAGCGGCTGCGGCGGGTGGACAGCAGCTCGGCCACCCGGATCTTGTAGTACTCGGCCACCGTCTTCTGGATGTTGTCGATGGTGACCAGCTTGTCCTGCAGGGCCAGCAGGTCACGCAGGGCATCCTTGGCGAAGTCCAGGGTGATCGGCCGCCCGGTGAAGTGGGCGTTGGCGATCACGCGGCGCAGCGCCCCTTCCAGCTCGCGGATATTGGAGCGGATGCGCTTGGCCATGAAGAAGGCCACCTCGCTGGGCAGATCCACCCCCGCCTGTTCGGCCTTGCGCTGGAGGATCGCCACCCGGGTCTCCAGTTCCGGCGGTTCGATGGCCACCGTCAGGCCCCAGCCGAAGCGGGACTTCAGGCGTTCTTCCAGACCGTCCACCTCCTTCGGGTAGCGGTCGCAGGTGAGGATCACCTGCTGCTGGCTCTCCAGCAGGGCGTTGAAGGTGTGGAAGAACTCCTCCTGGGAGCGCTCCTTGCCGGCGAAGAACTGGATGTCGTCGATCAGCAGGGCATCCACCGAGCGGTAATAGCGCTTGAAGTCCTCGATGGCGTTGTGCTGCAGCGCCTTGATCATGTCGGCGACGAAGCGCTCCGAATGCAGGTAGACCACCTTGGCATTCGGATTGAGTTCCAGGATCTTGTTGCCCACCGCATGCATCAGGTGGGTCTTGCCCAGGCCGACCCCGCCATAGATGAAGAGCGGGTTGTAGGCCAGCCCGGGGTTTTCGGCGATCTGCAGCGAGGCCGCACGGGCCAGCTGGTTGCTCTTGCCCTCGACGAAGTTGTCGAAGGTGAAGTTGCGGTTGAGGTTGTTCGTGAACTGCGGCGAGCTGGCCGCCGGTTGGGGCGGCATCGGGGCCGGACGCGGACTGTCGCCAGCCTCCGCCGGGGCCGCAGCACGCGGTGGCGCGGTCGCCGGGCGGGCCAGTTCACGCGAGCCCGAGCCCACCTCGAGCAGCACGCGCAGCGCAGTACTGCCCGATAGCTCGTGGGCAGTCTCGTTGATGCGTTCGAAGAAGTTGTCCTTGACCCAGTCCATCACGAAGCGGTTGGGCGCGAGCAGACGCAGCGTGTCCGAATCTTCGATTGCGTGCAGCGGGCGGATCCAGGTGTTGAGCTGCTGCTCCGGCACCTCGGATTCCAGCCGCGCAACACACTGCTGCCAGAGTGAGCTGCCAACCAACGGTCGTGTCTCCCGAAAGGGTCATGTGTTGTGCAAGGGCGGGAGCGAGAGTCTATACCTTCTGCCCGTCTCACGAAACCTCGGGGGGTCCGCCCGCAGGCCCCTAATCTACACCCCTGACGCGCCCGCTTAAAGTTGACAAAAGCGGCCAATCCCAGTAGATTTCGCCTCCTTTTGTTCGAACCATCCACCGCATAACCGAATTGGCGGACTGAAACCATGAAGCGTACTTTTCAGCCCAGCGTTCTGAAACGCGCCCGCACCCACGGCTTTCGTGCCCGTATGAGCACCCGCGGCGGCCGCAAGGTCCTGGCCGCTCGTCGCGCCAAGGGCCGTAAGCGCCTGACCCCGTAAGCCTTGACCGGATCGCGGCCGCCGGGGTTTGCGCGCGAAGCGCGCCTGACCAGGCCCCGGCAGTTTCGCCGCGTCTTCGAGCAGCCGGTCCGTGTCACGGACCGTGCCTTCACCCTGCTCGCCCGTCCGCGATCCGACACCGCCGCCCTCGACGAGGGCGCGCGGCTCGGTCTCGCCATCTCGAAAAAATGCGCCCGGCTGGCGGTCGATCGCCATCGTCTCAAGCGACTGATCCGCGAGAGCTTTCGCCAGGTGCGCCATGAGCTGCCCGCCGTCGACGTCGTCGTCATGTGCCGGCCGGCGGCCACCACGTTGACCAAGCAGGCGGCACGTGCCGCCCTCGACAAACTCTGGCAACGACTGATACGGCAATGCGCAGATTCCTCATCGGCCTGATCAGGCTCTACCGCTTGCTCCTGAGCCCCTTCCTCGGGCAGCATTGTCGCTTTACGCCAACCTGTTCCTGCTACGGTATCGAGGCCATCGAGCGCCACGGGCCCTGGCGCGGTACCTGGCTGACCCTGCGTCGCCTCGCCCGCTGCCACCCGTTCGCCGAGGGCGGCTATGACCCCGTACCGGATAAACCACACAGGCACCCGCATGGATAATCAACGCCCGTTTCTGATCATCGCCCTCGTCTTCATCCTGTTCATGATCTGGCAGGCCTGGGAAGTGGACCACGCACCCAAACCCGCGGCCAGCGAGAGCACCGAAGCCACCGGGCCGGCTACGCCGACGGATATCCCGGCCGCCGCCCAGGCCCGGCCCGGCGACCTGCCGGTGGATGCCGGCGAGGCCAGCGTGGCCCCCGAGCGCAAGCGCATCCGCGTGGTCACCGACGTGCTGGACCTGGAGATCGACACCCGCGGCGGCACCATCCTGCGCGCCGAGTTGCCGACCTATCCTGTGAGCCTCGACCAGCCGGACGAGCCGATCCGCATCCTGGATGACGTGCGCCGCCGCTACGTGGCCCAGTCCGGTCTGCGCCATGTCGAGATCGAGGGCGAGGATGCCCTGGCACTCGCACCCAGCCATCATGACATCTACCAGGCCGAGGCCGACGAGTACCGCCTGCCCGCCGGTGAGGATACGCTCACCGTGCCGCTGACCTGGACCAGCCCCGAGGGCGTCACCGTCACCAAGCTCTACACCTTCAAGCGCGGCGACTTTCTCATCGACGTGGCGCATCGCATCGACAACCGCGGTGAGCGTCCCTTCACCGCCCAGCAGTATCGTCATCTGCGCCAGTCCGGTGACGGCGGTGACGACGGCAACCTGTTCCTCTACACCTTCACCGGTGCCGCCTATTTCGACGGCGCCTTCCGCAAGCTGTCCTTCGACGACATGGCAGACAAGCCGCTGGACGCCGACCTGACCGGCGGCTGGGTCGCCATGCTGCAGCACTATTTCCTCTCCGCCTGGGTGCCGGAGGAAAAGGCCACCAACCGCTACTACAGCATGGTGATCCCGGAGAACGGCCGCACCGACTACATCATCGGCATGCGCTCCGAGCCCATGACCGTGGCCCCCGGCGAGAGCGGCGAGTTCCACACGGGCTTCTACGTCGGGCCCAAGATCCAGGAGCGTCTGGAAGAGATCGCCGAGGGCCTGGACCTGTCCGTCGACTACGGCGTCTTCACCATCTTCGCCAAGCCGCTGTTCTGGCTGCTGGAGTTCATCCACGACCTGATCGGCAACTGGGGCTGGGCCATCGTCGCCGTCACCGTGCTGATCAAGCTGGTGTTCTACAAGCTGTCGGCCACCAGCTACCGTTCCATGGCGAAGATGCGCCAGGTACAGCCCAAGCTGGTCGCGCTCAAGGAACGCTTCGGCGACGACAAGCAGCGCATGAACAAGGAACTGTTCGATCTGTACAAGAAGGAGAAGATCAATCCGCTGGGCGGTTGCCTGCCGATCCTGATCCAGATCCCGGTGTTCATCGCCTTCTACTGGATGCTGCTGGAGGCCGTGGAACTGCGCCAGGCGCCGTGGATCCTGTGGATCCAGGACCTGTCCACGCGCGATCCCTACTTCATCCTGCCGATCCTCATGGGCATCACCATGGTGATCCAGCACCGGTTGAACCCGCAGCCGATGGACCCGATCCAGCAGAAGATCATGATGATCCTGCCGGTGGTGTTCACCGTCTTCTTCGCCTTCTTCCCGGCGGGCCTGGTGCTCTACTGGTTCGTCAACAGCCTGCTCTCCATCGCCCAGCAGTGGTATATCATGCGGCGCATGGAACAGGGCGCGAAGTAGGATTGACGAAGCGGGGAGCCACAAGCTCCCCGTTTCGTATCCGGGCGGTTATCCTGTTGCGATGAATCAGCACGCAGACACCATCGCCGCCGTCGCCACCCCCACCGGTCGGGGCGGCGTGGCCATGATCCGCGTGTCGGGACCCGGGGTGGCGGACATCGCCCAGGCCATCGCCGGCGAGCTGCCGGCACCACGGCGAGCCGTATACCAGCGGTTTCGCGATGCCCGCGGTGAGGTCATCGACGACGGCATTCTTCTCTACTTTCCGGGGCCGGCCTCCTTTACCGGCGAAGACGTACTGGAGCTGCAGGGTCACGGTGGCAAGGTGGTGGTGGACATGCTCCTGCGTCGCTGCCTGGAACTCGGCGCGCGCCTGGCCCGACCCGGCGAGTTCTCCGAGCGCGCCTTTCTCAACAACCGGCTCGATCTCGCCCAGGCCGAGGCCATCGCCGATCTCATCGACGCCGGTTCCGAACAGGCGGCCCGTTCCGCCCAGCGCGCCCTGCAGGGCGCCTTTTCGCAGGCGGTGAACGAACTCCTCGATCGGCTGATCGAACTGCGGATCTACGTGGAGGCGGCGCTGGACTTTCCGGACGAGGAGATCGATTTTCTCGCCGACCGCGCCGTGAGCGAGCGCCTCGACGGGATCAAGTCCGCACTGGACACCATCCGTGCCCGCGCCAGCCAGGGCGCCCTGCTGCGCGATGGCCTGAGCCTCGTCATCGTCGGTCAGCCCAATGCCGGCAAGTCCACCCTGCTCAACCGGCTCGCCGGCTTCGATGCCGCCATCGTCACCGACATCCCGGGCACCACGCGCGACGTGCTGCGCGAGCGCATCAGCCTGGACGGCCTGCCCCTGCACGTCATCGACACCGCCGGCCTGCGCGAGAGCAACGATCCCGTGGAACAGGAAGGCATCCGTCGTGCCTGGCAGGCGGTCGAGCAGGCCGATGTGGTGCTGCTGCTGCTCGACGGCACGCGCGGCCCCACCGATGACGACCGCGCGATCATCGCCCGCCTGCCCGAACGCCTGCCCGTGCTGCGCGTACACAACAAGATCGACCTGACCCGCCATGCCACCGGGGCGCGTGATGGTGAGCTGTATCTCTCGGCGAAGACCGGCGAGGGTGTGGATGTGCTGATCGCGCAGCTCAAGCAGCTGGTCGGCTATCACGAAACGGCGGAGGACGTCTTCATCGCCCGCCGCCGTCATCTCGATGCCCTGGCCCGTACCGAGGCCCACGTGCTGGCCGGCGAAGACCACCTGCGCACCACCCGCGCCGGCGAACTGCTGGCCGAGGAGCTGCGTCTCGCTCAGGAGGCCCTGGGCGAGATCACCGGCAGGTTCACGGCCGACGACCTGCTCGGGCGCATCTTCTCGAGCTTTTGCATCGGAAAGTAGATCGTGCGCGTTCAGACTGAAAAGTGAACGAGCACGTTCTTGCCGGACTTCTTCCCCTGATACAGCGCGTCATCGGCCTTTTTCAGGACGGCTTCGACATCGTCTCCCGGGTGGAAGATGGCCGACCCGATACTGACGGTATAGGCCGGGATGTCGGCCGCTTCGCTGGCTGAAGTGACGATCTGCGCGCGCAGGTTTTCGAGGATGCGGGGCGTGACGGCATCGTCCGCCTCGGTGAGCATGACCAGGAATTCCTCCCCGCCCCAGCGACCGACCGCGTCGTGTGTGCGAATGTTATCCCGTATAGATGTGGCGACATGGCGGATCACATTGTCGCCGACGTCGTGACCGTGGGTATCGTTGATGGCCTTGAAGTCGTCGATGTCGACGATGGCGATGGCGAAGCAGCAGGCACTGCGGCCGGTGCGGCTGGCCTCTTTCTTCAGCAGCTCGTCCATGGCGCGCCGGTTGTAGATGCCGGTGAGCATGTCCAGGTGTGCCTTGCGCTCCCAGTCGGCGGTGGCGGCCATGAGCCGGTTTTCCGCCCGCTTGGCGATCACGCCATAGGTATAGACGATGAAGCCGAGCGTGAAATAGACGGCGACGGTGTTGCCCAGGTGCAGAAGGCCCAGCGCCCCGGGTGCCACCGTCAGCAGGGTGAGGTCGGTATCCATCCCGCCGAAGAACAGGTACAGCATACCCTTGACGATGATGGCCAGGACCGCGAGGACGAGACGGAACAGCAGCGGCCAGTGAGTGTTGAGCAGGACCACGGGGCCCACGGCGAAGAGGTAATAGGGAAAGCCCGCCATCCAGCCGAGGAGGATGGTGGCGAGGATGGCGTGCAGGACCACCTCGACATACACGAGCAGCAAAGCCGAGGACCAGTGGCGTCCGTGGTTGAGGGCGAGTGCCAGCAGATAAGTGGCGATGCTCGCCAGGTTGAACAGGGCGAGACTCCCTATTCCCAGGAACAGGAAGACGACGAAGAAACCGAGGTGCAGCAGCAAGGCCAGGTAGTAGATCTGATGCAGCACCTGGTTGAAGCTGAGGCTCTGGTGTGTGCCCTGGGGCAGGGACAGCAGCCGGGTTGTGAGCGAGGGTTCCACGTGGCGGTGTCTCGGCATGGAGTTGGGGGCCTCGCTCCGTGAAACCGGTGCAGTGATTATGACGTATTTATCTATCTCTGTGCGCCCGCTTCGACTCGCACCATACCCCAGTCATCCAGGATGACGTAGAGCGCGGGAAGCAGTATCAGGATCAACACGGTCGAGACGAGCAGGCCGAACACCACCGAGATGACCAGTGGGATAATGGCCACTGCCTGGGTGCTGGTCTCGGCCAGCAGGGGCAGCAGGCCTGCGATGGTGGTGGTACTGGTGATGAAGATGGCACGGAAGCGGTCGCGGCTGGCCTGTCCGGCGGCGGCAGCGGCGGAGAGGCCGGCTCCACGGTGGGCGTTGATGAACTGTACCAGCAGGATGGCGTTGTTCACCACGATGCCGGCGAGCGACGCGGCACCGACCAGCGAGGGCATGGAGAGGTTGTAGCCCATGATGACATGCCCCCACACCGCGCCCATGAAGGCCAGCGGAATGGTGAGCATGACGATGACGGGCTCCAGGTAGCTGCGGAACTGAAAGGACAGGATCAGGAAGATGCCGAGCAGGCCGATGAGCAGGCCGCGGGCGATGGATCGCCCCGTCTCCTGCGAGCGCGCCGCCTGGCCCTCGATGTCATAAGCTACGCCCGGATGGCTGGCGGCGAGCGCAGGGAGCACGCGGGCCTGCAGGTCGCGCACGATGGCATCGGCATTGGTGATGCGACCGTCGACATCGGCCGTCACCGTCACGGTCCGCACCCCGTCGATACGGGTGATACGTCCCCAGCCACGGGTCTCCGTGACGCTGACGACCTCGGTGAGGGGCACCGCCGCGCCCTGCGGCCCGCGCACCACGGCCGAATCCAGAAACTGCAGGCTGCCGCGCTCGGCCTCGCCCTGACGCACCAGGACCTCCACGCGCTGGGGGCCGATCTGCAGCTCGTCGACGATGTCGCCGAGCACGCCCGCGCGCAGCTGGTCGGCGATGTCGGCGGCGGTGAATCCCATGGCCAGCGCCCCATCGGCCAGGGCGAGCTGGCGTTGCGGCTTGCCCGGGCGCAGGTCGTCGAGCACGTTGAAGACACCGCTGTACTGTCCGAGCTGCTCGGCCAGCGAGCTGGCCGCGGCCTTGAGCGTCACAAGGTCGTCACCCTGGAGGCGGATCTCGAGCGGAATGCCCGCCGGGCCGAAGCCCGGCTCCTGGATGACGAGGCTGAGCAGGCCCGGCACCGGGCCGATGGCCTCGTGCCAGCGCCGGGTGAGTTCATCCAGGTCGATGCGTCGGCGTTCGGCGGTGAGCAGGTCGACCATCACGGTGGCCACCTGCGCCCCGCTCTCCTGGGCACTCGCATTCAGTCCGTAGCGCACCTGGATGGAGCGTACCAGGGGGCCGCCGCCGGGTTGTTCCGGGCCGAGTTGCGCGTCCAGCGCCTGCATGGCCGCCACCACCTGCCCCACCACCGCCTCGGTACGGGCCAGCGGGGTGCCCTGCGGCAGGAGGATGCGCGCCTCCAGCACGTCGCCGTCGATGGCCGGCATGGCCTCCATCTTCACGTGGCCGCCGGCAAAATAGCCGGCCGAACCGAGCAGTACGAGGAGCATGCCGGCAAGCACGACGTAACGCCGGTGGACGGCGGCGTCGGCCAGTCGTCCCAGGGCGTCCTGCAGGGCCGTGAAACCCGTCTCGACGCGTTGCCGCCACCGCTGATCCGGGGTGGTGGAGAGACCGGCAAGCCCCCCCTTGAGGTGATGCGGCAGGATCCAGAAGGCCTCGACGAGGCTCGCGGCCAGGGCCGCGATCAGCGCCACCGGCAGCACCTCCAGCACGGCCCCCAGCTCGCCGGCCAGAAAGGACAGCGGCAGGAACACGGCGGCGGTGGTGAGGAAGGAGGACAATACCCCGGGCAGCACCTCGCCCGCCCCCGCGGCGGCCGCGGCCAGTGGCGTGCCGCCGCGTGCGGCATGGCGGGCGATGTTGTCGGTGATGACCACCGAGTCGTCCATGACGATGCCGATGGTCATGAGCAGGGCGACCAGGGTGATCATGTTGAGCGACAGGCCGAACAGGGCCATCACGACGAAGGCCCCGGCAAAGGCCACCGGCAGGCCGAGCAGGGCCCAGAGCGCGAGGCGGGGGCGGAAGAACAGGCTCATCACCAGCCCCACCAGCAGCAGACCCTGGATGCCGTTGACCACCAGCATCTGCAGCCGGTCGCGCACGATGGAGGTCATGTCCTGGGTGACGTCGAGCCGCAGGCCCGCGGGGTGCCGACGGCGCTCCTGTTCGACCTGGCGATGCAGGGCCGCCATCACGTCCAGCGCGTCGGCCTGGCGGCCCTTGTACACCTCCAGCACCAGCGCCCGTTCGCCGTCAAACCAGACCTGGTCCTCCGCCCGCTCCCAGTCCTCGGTAAGGGTGGCGATGTCGCCCAGCCGCAGCTCGCCGCCGGCCGGGCCGGCGAGTACCACCAGGTCGGCCAGCGCCTGGATACTGCGACGCTGGTCGACGAAGCGCAGCTGCACGTCCTGATCCGGCGTCTCCAGCGTGCCGAGCGGGAGGTCGACGCTCTGGCTGCTGATGAGGCGACCGATGTCGCGCACCGTGAGGCCGTGCTGGCGCAGCACCTCGCGCGACAGCGTCACCACCCACTGCCGCTGCGAGAGCCCTCGGATCGACACGTCGGTCACCCCGGGCAGGCGGCGCAGCCGGTCGCCGAGGCCGTCGGCATAGGTCTCGAGATCGGCGAAGGCCATGTCGCCGCGCAGGGCCACGGCGGCCACCAGATCGCTGCGGTGCAGCTCGCGCACCACGGGCGTCTCGGCGCGTGACGGCAGGTCCGTGATGGCGTCCACCTCCGTGCCGATGTCGTCGATGAAACGGCCGATCTCGCCGCGCGGATCCATGCGTGCCACCGCGCTGGCGAGGTTGTCCTCGGCGTGACACTGCAGCTCCTCGAGATAGTCCACCCCCTGCAGGGCATCGATCAGGCGCAGGCAGATGGCCTCCTCCACGTCGGCGGCCGTGGCGCCACGGTACTCCACGGTGATGCCGACCTCGGTGGGCAGGTAGTCCGGGAAGGTCTCGCGCTTGAGCTGGGGGGCGGCGAACACCCCCATGGCGAGCAGCAGGATCAGCAGCAGGTTGGCCGCCGTCGGGTGCCCGGCGAACCAGCGGATCACGGCGCGTCTCCCAGGGCGGCGGCGGCCAGGCGTCCGGCCGCCGCCGTATCCACGGTCACAGCGAGCTTCGTGCCCTCGATCGCCGGGCTGAGATCGTCGAGGATCACACGGTCACCGGGATCGAGCCCCGCGCGGATCACGGCCAGGTCGCGCTGGGTGTAGGCGACCTCGACCGCACGCCGTTGCAGGCGATCCGCCGGGTCGGCGAGATAGACCTCTCCCGCATGCAGGGCCGAGCGGGGAATGACCAGCAGGGGCACCGGCGCCGGGGCCGAGAGCACGGCCTCCACGTACATGCCGCGCACCAGCGGCGGGCGCTGTGGCGGCTGCGCCCGGCGATAGGGCTCGTCCACGCCCAGCACCACCTGCACCGTGCGGGTGTCCGGGTCGATGCCATTGGCCATGCGCAGGACACGGGCAGGCCAGTGCACGTCCGGGCTGCCGGCGAGTGCCAGGCGGGCCGTAAGGGCATCCAGGTTCACCTGTGCCCCGATGTCCGGCCAGTCGTCGGCAGCGGACGGTCCGCTCCTTGGCACCTGCGCGAGCAGTTGGCGCAGGGCGGGCAGCGGGACCTGTACCAGGGCCTCGGCGCGTTCGATGCCGTCACCGACAAACAGGGTCTGCCCCGGACTGACGTGCTGGTGCAGTTCCACGTCCACGGCGCCCACGCGCAGGTCGTAGGGGGCGTCGAAGCGGGTATCGGCCAGGTCGCGTTCGGCCTGTGCCAGGGCCGTCGCCGCCCGATCGCGGCGGGCGGCGAGGTGCTCCAGACGGCTCGGCATCAGTCGCAGGGCGTTTTCCAGGCCCTGCACGGCCTGGCGTTGCTGCAGGTTGGCGCGCTGCTGTTCGTCCAGCAGGTTGGCGGCGAGCACCCCCTGCTCGGCCAGCCGCTGGGCGCGGGCCAGTTCGCGGTCGGACAGCGTCAGGCGCCGGCGTTCCAGTGCCAGCAGGTCGCGGGTGTTCTGCTGCTCCTGCTCCAGCTGGGCGAGTTCCGTGTCCAGGGCGGCGAGGTCGGCCCGTGCCGCGGCCACTGCCAGCTCGTAACGGCTGGGGTCGATCTCCAGCAGCCGGGTGCCGGCCGGCAGGATGTGGCCGTTCAGCAGGCGCGGGTGGCGGAAGGTGACGCGGCCGGCCACGTTGGCCACGGCCTGCCAGCGGCGGGCAGCCGCCACGCTGCCGAAGCCGCGCGCCTCCACGGTAATGGGCAGGGGCCTCACCTCCAGCACGCGCACCGCCTGCAGGGTCTCGGCCGTGGCATCCTGCGGCGGGCCCTGGCGCAGGGCCAGCATCAGGAGCAGAAACAGGAGCCCGCCGACCAGTGCCAGGGCGACGGGCCACAGCCGCCGGGTGCCCGCCGGCCGGCTCATGCCGCGATCCCCCGGCGATAGAGGGCGAATACCCCGGGGGCATGCGCCCGTGCATGGGCCATGTTACCCGAGACCAGCGCCTGCACGACCAGCCCCTGGATCGCACCGGCGAAGAGGACGGCCGCCCCGGACACGTCGAGGTCGGCACGCAGCTCGCCGCAGGCCTGCCCGTCCCGCAACAGGGTCTCGATGCGGGCGCGGTACGTCGCGAGGGCCTGGGCGATGACCCGCCGTGCGGGACCCTGTGCGGGCTTTTGCAGCTCACCCAGCATGACGCGTGGCACCCCCGGGTGCTCGGCGATGAAGGCCACGTGGGCGAGGAACATGGCCTCCAGCCCGGCCAGCGGGCTGGTCTGTCCCTCGGCGACCGCCGCCACCCGCGAGATCAGCTGTTCCGCCACCCAGCCGGCCACGGCCTGCCAGACCGCCTGCTTGGTCGGAAAATGGCGGAACAGTGCGGCCTGGGAGAGCTTCATACGCTGCGCGATGGCCCCGGTGGTGATGGCGGCCGGTTCCTGTTCGGCACAGAGCTCGATGACGGTCTCCACCGCCTCGCTACGGCGTTCATCGGCGGGACGGTGGCGGGTGGGCTCGGTCATGGCGGTCTTGTAAGTGAGTGGTCACTCACACAGTGTAGACGCTGTTGCCGGCAATGCAATCCCCATCGTCGAACCTATGCTGGCCGCCGGGGTCCTATGGGGCGTAAAATTAGCGATTCAGTGAGAAAACACCCAGGTTTCGAGCAATCCATGCGCTATCCCGAAGACTTTGACGTGATCGTGGTCGGTGGCGGCCACGCCGGCACCGAGGCGGCCCTGGCCGCCGCGCGGCTGGGTGCGCGCACGCTCCTGCTCACGCACAACATCGAGACCGTCGGCCAGATGAGCTGCAACCCGGCCATCGGCGGCATCGGCAAGGGGCACCTGGTCAAGGAGATCGACGCGCTGGGCGGGGCCATGGCCCGGGCGGCGGACCTGGGCGGCATCCAGTTCCGCATCCTCAACGCCAGCAAGGGGCCGGCGGTGCGCGCCACCCGTGCGCAGGCCGACCGCGTGCGTTACAAGGCGGCGATCCGCGCCATGGTGGAGAACCAGCCGAACCTGACCCTGTTCCAGCAGGCGGTGGACGACCTGATCCTCGAGGGCGAGGCCGTGGCCGGGGTGCGCACGAACATGGGCGTGGACTTCCACGCCCGCGCCGTGGTGCTCACCGTGGGTACCTTCCTCGGCGGCAAGATCCACATCGGGCTGGAGAACCATGCCGGCGGGCGCGCGGGCGATCCGCCCTCCATCGCCCTGGCCAGGCGCCTGCGCGAGCTGCCGTTCCGGGTGGAGCGGCTCAAGACCGGCACGCCGCCACGCATCGACGGGCGGAGCATCGACTACAGCCGCCTGCAGGCCCAGCCGGGCGATGAACCCACGCCCGTGTTCTCCTTCCTCGGCCGGCGCGAGGACCACCCGCCGCAGGTGGCCTGCCACATCACCTATACCAACCCGCGCACCCACGCGATCATCGAGGGCGGGCTCGACCGTTCGCCCATGTATTCGGGGGTGATCGAGGGCGTCGGCCCGCGCTACTGCCCGTCCATCGAGGACAAGGTGGTGCGCTTCGCCGAGCGCGAGCGGCACCAGATCTTCATCGAGCCCGAGGGGCTGGACACCCACGAGGTCTACCCCAACGGCATCTCCACCAGCCTGCCCTTCGACGTACAGCTCGACCTCGTGCACTCGATCGAGGGCTTCGAGCGCGCGCACATCACGCGCCCGGGCTATGCCATCGAGTACGACTTCTTCGACCCGCGCGACCTCAGGCCCTCGCTGGAGACCCGCTTCGTGCCGGGCCTGTTCTTCGCCGGCCAGATCAACGGCACCACCGGCTACGAGGAGGCCGCCGCCCAGGGCCTGATCGCGGGGCTGAACGCCGCGCGGCTGGCCGCCGGCCAGGCGGCCTGGAGCCCGAAGCGTTCCGAGGCCTATATCGGCGTGCTCATCGACGACCTCATCACCTGCGGCACGCAGGAGCCCTACCGCATGTTCACCTCGCGCGCCGAGCACCGCCTGATCCTGCGCGAGGACAACGCCGACCTGCGCCTGACCGGCATCGGGCGCGAGCTGGGACTGGTGGACGACACCCGCTGGCAGGCGTTCGAGCAGAAGCGCGAGGCGATCGAGCGCGAGGCCGCGCGCCTGCGGTCGACGATCATGAAGCCGGCGGCGGTGGCCGAGGCGGATGCGGCACGCGTGTTCGGCGGGCCGCTGGCGCGCGAATATCCGCTGGAAGAACTGCTGCGTCGCCCGGGGGTGAGCTATGAGGCCCTCGTCACCCTGCCGGAGGCAGGGCCCGGCGTGACCGATCCGGCGGTGGCCGAGCAGGTGGAGATCCAGGCCAAGTACGCGGGCTATATCGCCCGCCAGCAGGAGGAGATCGCCCGCACCCGGCGCCACGAGGATACCCGCCTGCCGGAGGACCTGGATTATGCCGAGGTCAGCGGATTGTCATCGGAGGTGCGCCAGAAGCTCGCCACCCAGCGCCCGGCCACCCTCGGGCAGGCGGCGCGCATCCCCGGCGTGACACCGGCGGCCGTCTCGCTGTTGTTGGTGCACCTGAAGAAGCGCGGCCGCGCCTCGGCGGCCTGAGCCTTTCATTCCCCCGCTGTCGGGCCGGTCTGGCCCAGGAAAAGACACCACTGCATGCGGTCGCCCGCCGGCAGGGCCATCACCCGCAGGCGGGTGCGCAGCACCCGGCCGTCGCGGTGGCGCAAGCGCTCGGCCGCCGTGCCGCCGCTTTCGGCCAGCAGGCCCAGCCGGGTGCCGGGCGCGACATCACCGCTCTCGACGAACAGATCCGCCAGCATCATGGCCGTCCATTCCCCCGGCCCGTAGCCCAGGTACTGCCGTGCCCCGGGGTTGGCCTCGATGATCGCCAGCGAGGCCGCGTCCACCAGCAGCAGCGCGTCGCTGCTGTGCTCGAACAGCCCCCGGAAGCGGTCATCGCTCTCCTGGATGCGTTCCAGGGCCTCGATACGGTCGGTGACGTCCATGAGCACGAGCACCACCCCGCCGACGCGGCCATCGGGGTGTTTGATCGGCAACAGGCTCCAGTCCCAGTGCGTGGTGCCGCGCTCCGGGGCGTGGGCATATTCGAAGGGCCGGGCGAAGCCGTGGTAGGGCTCGCCGCTCTCGACCACCTGACGGAAGATGCGCTGGTTGCGCGCATCGGGATAGAGGTCGAAGTGATTGCGTCCGGGGAAGAAGTCGGGGCTGCGGCGGTCCACGGTGGCGTAACGGGCGTTCACGCGCAGGAAGTTGAAGTCGCAGTCCATGTAGGCGATGGCGACGTTGTGTACGGTGAAGGCCACGTCGAGCAGCAGGCTCGCTTCTGCCTCTGGTGCTGTCATGGTCACCGACCGTCCTCCACCGGTTTCGCCTTCCCGTCGCGCGGGCTGGCGACTAGCCTAGAGCATGGGCCCGGGGTCGGCAATCCCGGGATTGATAAAGGAATGCGGGCGGCGCCCCGGGCCTCTACCCGGTACGGGCGCGCCGCGCCCGATCGTCCGAGGAGGATAGCGACATGATACGCAGCCTGTTGATTACCCTGATATTCCTGCTGCCCACGGCGGTTCTGGCGGGGTCGGCCCAGGAGGTCGACGGCCTGATCGCCAGGCCGAGCCCGCATGGCGTGGGCGAGACGCTCGATCGCCTGGAGGCGGCGCTCAAGGCCAAGGGCATCACCATTGTCACCCGCTGGAGCCACGACGCGGGTGCACGTCGCGCCGGCATGGAGCTGCGTCCCACGGAGCTGTTGCTGTTCGGCAACCCGGCCCTGGGTACCCATTTCTTCACCAGCCGGCAGACGGCGGGTATCGACCTGCCGATGAAGGCCCTGGCCTGGGAGGATGCCGACGGTCAGGTCTGGCTGGCGTACAATGACCCGGGCTATGTTGCCGCCCGCCACGGCATCACCGACCGGGACGAGATCGTGGCGAAGATGCGCGGCGCCCTGCGCGGCCTGACCGACCAGGCGGTCGCACCCGACTGACACGATCCGGAACCGTGAATGACCGACTTCCATGAACTGACCCGACCGCTGGCCACGGGGGTCGAGGCCCTGGGCCTCGAACTCGAGACCGGCGCACTGCACCTGCTGCTGGACTACCTGGCCCTGCTCGACAAGTGGAACAAGGTCTTCAACCTCACCGCCGTGCGCACGCCGCGCGAGATGCTGAGCCACCACCTGCTGGACAGTCTGGCGGTGGCGCCGCATCTGCACGGCGTGCGCATCGTCGACGTGGGTGCCGGCGCCGGCTTGCCCGGGATCCCGCTGGCCATCGTCTCGCCCGAGCGGCGCTACACCCTGCTCGACAGCAACGGCAAGAAGGCACGCTTCATGCGTCAGGCCGTGATCGACCTCGGGTTATCGAATGTCGAGGTGGTGCACGAGCGGGTGGAAAACTACCGCCCGGAGGAAGGCTTTGATACAGTCATCAGCCGCGCCTTTGCCGCCATCGCCGACTTCGTGACGCTGGCCGGGCCGCTGTGCCGCCAGGGGGGGCGGCTGCTGGCCATGAAGGGGCGCTATCCCGAGGACGAGATCCACGCCCTGCCGGCCGGGTTTGCGGTGGCAGCCGTGCATCGTCTGGTCGTTCCCGGGCTGGATGCCGAGCGCCATCTCGTCGAGATCACCAAGGAAGCGAGCCGTTCATGAGCAAGATCATCGCCATCACCAACCAGAAGGGCGGCGTCGGCAAGACGACCACCAGCGTGAATCTCGCCGCCTCGCTGGCCGCGACCAAGCGCCGCGTCCTGCTGGTCGATCTCGACCCCCAGGGCAATGCCACCATGGGCAGTGGCCTGGACAAGCACGACCTGGAAGAGACCAGCTGCGAGGTCCTGCTGGACGGCATGCCCGCGGCCAAGGCCATACGCCGCCTGCCCGAGGCGGGCTACGACATCCTGCCGGCCAACGGCGAACTCACCGCCGCCGAGGTGCAGCTCACCGGTGCCGACCGCCGTGAATTCCGCCTGCGTGACGCGCTGACCGCCGTGACCGACCGCTACGACTACGTGCTGGTCGACTGCCCGCCGTCGCTGAACATGCTCACGGTCAACGCCCTGGTGGCGGCGCACGGCGTGCTCATCCCGATGCAGTGCGAGTACTATGCCCTGGAGGGGCTGTCCGCGCTCATGAGCACCATCGAACAGATCCGCTCCAGCGTGAACCCCGAGCTGCAGATCGAGGGTCTGCTGCGCACCATGTACGACCCGCGTAACAACCTGGCCAATGACGTCTCCAGCCAGCTCACCGAGCACTTCGGCGACCGCGTCTATCGCACCATCATCCCGCGCAACATCCGCCTGGCCGAGGCCCCCAGTCATGGCCTGCCGGTTTTGCTGTATGATAAGGCCTCGCGCGGCGCGCTGGCCTACCTGGCGCTGGCCGGCGAAATCCTCCGACGTGAATCCAACCTCGCGGCGGCGGCCGGCTGACCGGCCGGCGGCGCCCACTAGCGAAAGCGACACCATGGCACGCAAGAAACCGGGACTCGGACGCGGACTTACCGAGCTGTTGAGCGCCTCTGCGGCGCAGCCGGCCAGCCCTGAAGAAGAGGCGGCCAATCTCCGGCACATCCCGGTGGAGAAGATCCGCCGCGGCAAGTACCAGCCCCGTATCCACATCCGGCCCGAGGCCCTGCAGGAGCTGGCCGACTCCATCCGCGCCCAGGGCGTGGTGCAGCCAGTGGTGGTGCGCCCGGTGGACGGAGGCTACGAGCTGATCGCCGGCGAACGACGCTGGCGCGCCTCGCAGCTGGCCGGCCTGCACGAGGTGCCGGCGGTGGTGCGCGACATCCCGGACCAGGCCGCCGCGGCCATGTCGCTGATCGAAAACATCCAGCGCGAGGACCTCAACCCGCTGGAAGAGGCCAACGCCCTGCAGCGCCTGATCGAGGAATTCGGCCTCACCCACCAGCAGACGGCCGAGTCGGTGGGCCGCTCGCGCACCTCCGTTACCAACCTGCTGCGCCTGCTGGAACTCACCGAGGAGGTGAAGGCCTTCCTCGACGAGGGTCAGCTCGAGATGGGCCATGCGCGCGCCCTGCTGGCGCTGGCCGGTGCCCGCCAGGGCGAGGCCGCCCGCAAGGTCGTGGCCCGCGGACTGTCGGTGCGCGAGACCGAGCGCCTGGTGAAGAAGCTGCAGGCCGAGGCCGCCGAGGGCGGGGCCGCGAAGCCCGGCCAGGCCAAGAACCCGGACGTGCGCCGCCTGGAGTCCGACCTCGGCGAGCGTCTGGGGGCACGGGTGAGCATCGACTACAACCAGCGAGGCAAGGGCAAGCTGGTCATCACCTACAACTCGCTGGACGAGCTCGACGGCATCCTCGAACACATCAAGTGACACGAAACGGTCACGAACCGCTCGGTTGACCGTGTATTAGGGCTTCTCTATACTTCGCGCTCCAGCGCCGCACCCCGTCCGCCGGGCCCCGGGGGGTAGCAGACGGGTCGAGCCGCGCCGGATCGTGAGACAGTGACACCGTACCAATGCGCAAGCGCCTGCTGATCGTCCAGGCCGTGCTGGCCCTGCTGGGCGCGGCCGGGGCCTACCTCCTCAAGGGGGATGCCGCGGCCATTGGCGTGTTGTTCGGTGGCAGCATCGTGATCATCAACACGCTGCTCCTGCACTGGCACCACCGTCGCGCCGTGCGCACCGCCGGCATCGACGCAGGCAAGAACATGCGCATCCTGTATCGCGCGGCCGCTGAGCGATTCTTCACCACGCTCGCGCTGTTCGCGACCGGACTCGGAATTCTGGGGCTTGAGCCGCTGCCGTTGTTGCTGGGTTTCATCGGCATCCAGCTGGCTCAGGTGCTCGACTGGTTTATAGAATCAAGGCAGAGACAGAATAATGGCAAGCGACGGGACCCTTACCTCTGGTAGCTACATTACTCACCACCTGACCAACCTCACCTTTGGTCAGCGCGCCGATGGCAGCTGGGGCTTTGCCCACGATGGGGCGGAAGCCGCCGAGATGGGCTTCTGGGCCATCAATGTCGACAGCATGTTCTGGTCCATCGCCCTGGGCGTGTTCTTCATCTGGCTGTTCCGCAAGGCCGCCAAGAAGGCCTCCGCCGATACCCCGAGCGGCCTGCAGAACTTCGTCGAGTGGATCGTCGAATTCATCGATTCCACCGTGCGCGGCTCCTTCAGCGCCAAGAACGACATGGTCGCGCCGCTGGCGCTCACCATCTTCGTCTGGGTCTTCCTCATGAACTTCATGGACCTCATCGCCGTGGACCTGCTGCCCTGGTTGGCGCAGCTGTTCGGCGAATACGTGCTGGGGGTCGATCCGCACTACGTCTACTTCAAGGTGGTGCCCTCCACCGACCCGAACATCACCTTCGGCCTCGCCCTGGGCGTGTTCATCCTGATGCTCTACTACAGCATCAAGATCAAGGGTCCGGGTGGTTTCTTCGGCGAACTCGCCTTTCAGCCCTTCGGCAAGCTCGGCATGCCCGTGAACCTGCTGCTCGAGGGCGTGTCCCTGATCTCCAAGCCGGTGTCGCTCGCGCTGCGACTCTTCGGCAACATGTATGCGGGTGAGGTCATCTTCATCCTGATCGCCATCATGTACAGCGCCGGCTGGGCACTGGGCATCTTCGGCGGCTTCCTGCAGCTTGGCTGGGCCATCTTCCACATCCTGATCATCACCTTGCAGGCGTTCATCTTCATGACGCTGACCATCGTGTATCTGGACATGGCTCACCAGGAACATCACTAATTCATTTTTAACCTTAAGACTTAGGGGGAATACCTCATGGAAATGGCTCTGCTCTTTATTGCTGGTGGTCTGATGATGGGTCTGGGCGCCCTGGGTGCCGCGGTTGGTATCGGTATTCTGGGTGGTCGTTTCCTGGAAGGCGCCGCCCGCCAGCCGGAACTGATCCCGATGCTGCGTACCCAGTTCTTCATCGTCATGGGTCTGGTCGACGCCGTGCCGATGATCGCCGTCGGTATCGCCCTGTACGTGCTGTTCGCCGTTGCTGGTGGTTAAGAAGCCTGAGCGAAAAGGTTCATCGCTTTAACAGCCAAAACCACGAGGTACCGGCATGAATTTCAACGCTACACTGATCGGCCAGATGATCACCTTCGCGGTGTTCGTTTGGTTCGTCATGAAGTTTGTGTGGCCGCCGCTCATCAACGCGCTCAACGAGCGTAAGGCGAAGATCGCTGACGGACTTGCTGCTGCAGAAAAGGGCAAGCACGAGCAGGAGCTCGCCAAGAAACGCGCCACCGAGCAGCTTCACGAGGCCAAACAGCAGGCCGCCGAGATCATTTCGCAGGCGCAGAAGCGTGCGAATGAAATCGTCGAGGAGGCCAAGTCCGCCGCGCGTACCGAAGGTGAGCGCATCAAGGAGGCGGCCAGGGCCGAGATCGATCAGGAGGTCAACCGTGCGAAGGAACATCTGCGCGGACAGGTTTCCTCGATCGCTCTTGCTGGCGCCGAGAAGGTGCTGAAGAAAGAAATCGACGCAAAGGCTCACAGCCAGGTGCTGGACGAGCTCGTCGCACAAATCTAGGTAGCTCACGATGTCTGAAATCACCACCGCCGCGCGGCCGTATGCGCGCGCTGCCTTCGAGGTCGCGAAGGAAAAGGGCGCGATGCAGGTCTGGAGTGATCAGCTGATCTTTATGGCAGCTGTCGCCAATGATCCGCAGATGCGTGCCGTTCTGGACAGCCCCGCGCTGACCCGTAGCCAACGCGCCGATCTCATGATCAGCGTGTGTGGTGACCACATCGACGACCAGGCCAAGAACCTGGTCAAGCTGCTGGCCGAAAACGGGCGTCTCACCGTTCTTCCGGAAATCGCCGCGCTGTACGAAGTCATGCGCGCCGAGGCCGAAGGGTCGGTCGATGCCGAAGTGATCTCGGCTCAGGATGTAAGCGACGCGCAGCTGGCGAAAATTGCTGAAGCGCTCAAGGGTCGCCTGGGACGTGAGGTCAAGCTCACGACGCGCATCGATGACTCGCTCATCGGCGGCGCGATTGTCCGCGCAGGTGATTTGGTGATTGATGGTTCGATTCGGGGCCGACTGGCAAAGCTGACCGGCGCCCTGAGCCGCTAAGAGGATACAGACTATGCAACTCAATCCGTCTGAAATCAGCGATCTGATCAAGAAGCGTATCGAAAGCTTCGAGTCGATCGCCGAGGCCCGCAGTGAAGGCACCGTCGTCAGCGTGGCTGACGGTGTCGTCCGCATCCACGGCCTGGCCGATGCGATGTACGGGGAAATGCTCGAGTTCGAAAACAACGTCTACGGCATGGCGCTCAACCTCGAGCGTGATTCCGTCGGCGCGGTTGTGCTGGGCGATTACAAGACCATCTCCGAAGGGGCCAAGGTCAAGTGCACCGGCCGCATCCTCGAAGGGCCGGTCGGCAAGGGCATGCTGGGTCGCGTCGTCGACGCCCTGGGTACCCCGATCGACGGCAAGGGCCCGATCGAATCCGACGGCACCTCGCCGATCGAGAAGATCGCCCCCGGCGTTATCGAGCGTAAGTCGGTCGACCAGCCGGTGCAGTCCGGTATCAAGGCCATCGACGCCATGGTCCCGGTCGGTCGCGGCCAGCGTGAGCTGATCATCGGCGACCGCCAGACCGGCAAGACCGCCGTTGCCGTCGACGCGATCCTGAACCAGAAGGGCAAGGACGTTTACTGCATCTACGTCGCTGTCGGCCAGAAGGCTTCTTCTGTTGCCAGCGTGGTGCGCAAGCTCGAAGAGCACGGTGCGCTGGAATACACCACCGTGGTTGCCGCCAACGCCTCCGATTCCGCCGCGATGCAGTTCCTGGCCCCCTACGCCGGCTGCGCCATGGGCGAGTACTTCCGCGACCGCGGGATGGACGCCCTGATCGTGTATGACGATCTGACCAAGCAGGCCTGGGCCTATCGTCAGGTCTCCCTGCTGCTGCGTCGTCCGCCGGGCCGCGAAGCCTACCCGGGTGACGTGTTCTACCTGCACTCCCGTCTGCTCGAGCGCGCCGCGCGCGTCAACGAGGACTACGTCGAGAAGTTCACCAACGGTGAAGTGAAAGGCAAGACCGGTTCCCTGACCGCACTGCCGATCATCGAGACCCAGGCCGGCGACGTGTCCGCGTTCGTGCCGACCAACGTGATCTCGATCACCGACGGCCAGATCTTCCTCGAGTCCGACCTGTTCAACGCGGGTATCCGTCCGGCCATCAACGCCGGTCTGTCGGTGTCCCGAGTCGGTGGCGCGGCCCAGACCAAGATCATCAAGAAGCTCGGCGGCGGTGTGCGCCTGGCCCTGGCGCAGTACCGCGAACTCGCGGCCTTCGCCCAGTTCGCCTCCGACCTCGATGAAGCCACCCGCAAGCAGCTGGAACGCGGTCAGCGCGTCACCGAGCTGATGAAGCAGAAGCAGTACGCTCCGCTGTCCACCGCGGAAATGGGCTTCTCCCTGTTTGCCGCCAACGAAGGTTTCCTCGACGACGTGGAAGTCAGCAAGGTGGTGGATTTCGAGGCCGCGCTGCACAGCTACATCAACAGCAATCAGAAAGAGCTGGTTGAAAAGATCAACGCGACGGCGGACTTCAACGACGAGATTGCCGCTTCCATGCGCAAGGCGCTGGAAGACTTCAAGGCCAATCACGTCTGGTAACTGAAATCCGCGGGCCCGGGAAGCTTCCGGGCCCTGTTCGCGGCCGCAACGTTTGAGGCTTTACTGATATGGCAGGCGCAAAAGAAATCCGCACCCAGATCAAGAGTATCCAGAATACTCAGAAGATCACCAAGGCGATGGAGATGGTCGCCGCGTCCAAGATGCGCAGAGCACAGGACCGGATGGCCGCGACCAAGCCGTACGCGGAAAAGATGCGCAACGTGATTGGCCACCTGGCCATGGCGCATCCCGAGTACAAGCATCCGTTCCTGATCGAGCGCGAAGCCAAGCGCGTCGGTTTCATCATCGTGTCCTCGGACCGTGGTCTTTGCGGCGGCCTGAACATCAACCTGTTCAAGCAGGCCGTGCTGGCGATGAAGGAATGGCAGCAGAAGGGTGTCGAAATCGACCTCGTCCTGATCGGTCAGAAAGCCAGCCAGTTCTTCAAGCGCATGGGCGGCAACGTCCTTGGCCAGGTGACCCACCTGGGTGACCGTCCGCACCTGTCCGATCTGATCGGCACGGTGAAGGTCATGCTGGATGGCTACACCGAAGGCCGCATCGACCGTCTGTTCCTGGTGGAAAACGAGTTCGTCAACACCATGACCCAGAAGCCGCGCGTCAGCACCCTGCTGCCGATCGCCGCCTCCGGTGAGGAAGAGCTCAAGCACCACTGGGATTACATCTACGAACCCGATGCGCAGGATGTCCTCGACGGACTGCTGATGCGCTACGTGGAATCGCAGGTGTATCAGTCCGTGGTCGAAAACGTTGCCTGTGAAATGGCGGCGCGAATGATTGCTATGAAATCTGCCACCGACAACGCGGGCGAGCTCATTGGCGATCTTAAGCTGGTGTACAACAAGGCACGCCAGGCGGCAATTACCCAAGAAATTTCCGAGATCGTGAGCGGCGCCGCTGCGGTGTAACGCGGTCGGTACTGAATTCGAATTGAGTTAAGAGGATCAGACCATGAGTTCTGGAAACATCGTAGAAATCATCGGCGCGGTGGTAGACGTGGAATTCCCGCGGGATTCCGTGCCCAAGGTCTACGACGCACTGAAAGTCGACGAGATGGGCCTTACCCTGGAAGTCCAGCAGCAGCTGGGCGACGGGATCGTGCGCACCATCGCCATGGGCGCTTCCGACGGCCTGAAGCGTGGTCTGAAGGTGTCCAACACCGGCGCCCCGATCAGCGTGCCGGTCGGTAACGGCACCCTGGGTCGCATCATGGACGTGCTCGGTAACCCGGTGGACGAAGCCGGTCCGGTCGACACCAAGGAGACCTGGCCGATTCACCGCAAGCCGCCGGCCTATGAAGACCAGGCCGCCAGCGTCGAGATCCTCGAAACCGGCGTCAAGGTCATCGACCTCGTCATGCCGATCGCCAAGGGCGGCAAGGTCGGCCTGTTCGGCGGCGCGGGCGTGGGCAAGACCGTTACCCTGATGGAACTCATCAACAACATCGCCGTGCAGCAGGAAGGTCTTTCCGTGTTCGCGGGCGTCGGTGAGCGTACCCGTGAAGGTAACGACTTCTACTACGAAATGAAGGAAGCCGGCGTTCTCGACAAGGTGGCCATGGTGTACGGCCAGATGAACGAGCCGCCGGGCAACCGCCTGCGCGTGGCGCTCTCCGGTCTGACCATGGCCGAGTACTTCCGTGAGGAAGGCCGCGACGTGCTGATGTTCATCGACAACATCTACCGTTACACCCTGGCCGGTACCGAGGTGTCCGCGCTGCTGGGCCGTATGCCGTCCGCGGTGGGTTACCAGCCGACCCTGGCGGAGGAAATGGGCGTTCTGCAGGAACGCATCACCTCCACCAAGACCGGTTCGATCACCTCCTTCCAGGCCGTTTACGTGCCGGCGGATGACTTGACCGACCCCTCCCCGGCCACCACCTTCGCGCATCTGGACGCGACCCTGGTGCTCTCGCGTAACATCGCCGAGCTGGGTATCTACCCGGCGGTGGACCCGCTGGATTCCACCTCGCGTCAGCTCGATCCGCAGATCATCGGTAACGAGCACTACGAAGTGGCCCGTGGCGTGCAGGGTACCCTGCAGCGCTACAAGGAGCTGAAGGACATCATCGCCATTCTCGGTATGGATGAACTGTCCGAGGAAGACAAGCTGACTGTGGCCCGTGCCCGCAAGATCCAGCGCTACCTGTCGCAGCCGTTCTTCGTGGCGGAAGTCTTCACCGGCGCCCCGGGCAAGTACGTTGGCCTGAAGGACACCATCCGCGGCTTCAAGGCCATCCTGGACGGTGAGTACGACCACCTGCCGGAGCAGGCCTTCTACATGGTCGGTCCGATCGAGGAAGCGGTCGAGAAGGCCGAGAAGATGAAGGCCAAGGCCTGATTCCGAGGCTAAACCGAACAGAGGCTAGAATATGGCTATGACCATGCACGTAGACATTGTCAGCGCTGAGGAGTCGATCTTCTCCGGTACTGTCGAAGAGCTCTACGCCCCGGGTGAGATGGGTGAGCTCGGGATCTTCCCGCGCCACACCCAGCTCGTCACGCGTCTGAAGCCTGGCGAAGTCCGTGTGAAGCGGGAAGGTCAGTCAGAGCAGGAGATGTATTTTGTCTCCGGTGGCATTCTCGAGGTGCAGCCGCACGTGGTGACGGTCCTGGCCGACACCGCCGTGCGCGCCAAGGACCTGGACGAAGCCGCGGCCCTGGAGGCGAAGAAGCAGGCCGAGGAGGCGCTGGCCGACAAGAAGGCCGACTTCGACTATGCCAAGGCCCAGACAGAACTCGCCGAGGCGGTTGCCCAGCTGCGCACGATCCAGAAGATCCGCAAGCAGGGCGGTCAGTAAGGCCGCTGTGTTTCGTGGCATCAGGCTAGAGAAAAAGGCAGCTTCGGCTGCCTTTTCTTTTTCCAGTCCGTGCACCAGGCCATGGACGGTGCCACAGGGACCGTTGATAATGTGCCAGGTACAGCCAACACACCACCCAGCATGAATCTCGCAGTCGTCATCCTCGCCGCCGGTCAGGGCACCCGCATGCGCTCGAACCTCCCCAAGGTTCTGCAGCCGCTGGCCGGCCGTCCCCTGCTCGAGCATGTGATCGGCCGTGCTCAGGCGCTCGACCCGGCCGCCATCCATGTGGTCTACGGCCATGGCGGGGACCGGGTGCGTGCGCAGTTCGCGGATACGCCGGCCTTGCGCTGGGCACTGCAGTCCGAGCAGCTCGGCACAGGGCATGCCGTGGCCCAGGCACTGCCCGACATTTCGGACGAGGCCGTGGTACTGGTGCTCTATGGTGACGTGCCGCTGACCGCACCGAAGACGCTGGAACGCCTGATCGAGATGCTAGAGGGACATGCGCTGGCGCTGCTCACGGTAAGCCTCGACGACCCCACGGGTTATGGACGCATACTGCGTGACGATGCCGGCGCGGTGCAGCGCATCGTCGAGGAAAAGGACGCCTCGCCCATCGAGCGACGCATCCACGAGGTGAACACGGGCATACTCGCCGCCCGGGCCGGCGACCTGCGTCGCTGGCTGGCGGCGGTGGATGCGAACAATGCCCAGGGCGAGTATTACCTGACCGACTGTATCGCCCTGGCCGTGAGCGAGGGCGGGAGCGTGCAGGCCATCACCTGCCATCACCCCATCGAGGTGATGGGGGTGAACGACAAGGCGCAGCTCGCGCGCCTGGAGCGTGCCTGGCAGCAGCAGCTCGCCCATGAGCTCATGCTGGCCGGGGCCACCGTGATCGATCCGGCACGTCTCGATATCCGCGGCCGTGTCGAGGTGGGCCGGGACGTGACCATCGAGCCCAACGTGCTGTTCGAGGGGGTCGTGGTATTGGGCGATGGTGTCAGCGTCGGGCCCGGCTGCGTGCTGCGCGACTGCGTGGTGGAGGCCGGTACGCGCATCGATGCGCACAGCGTCATCGACCGGGCAGAGATCGGCCCCGACTGTCGCATCGGGCCGTTTGCACGCATCCGCCCGGAGACACGCCTGGCGGCCCGCGCCCATGTCGGCAATTTCGTCGAGATCAAGAAATCCGAGGTCGGCGAGGGCAGCAAGATCAATCACCTGAGCTACGTGGGCGACAGTAGCGTGGGGGCGCGCGTGAACATCGGTGCCGGCACCATCACCTGCAACTACGACGGGGCCAACAAGCACCGCACCGTGATCGGCGACGACGCCTTCATCGGCTCCGACACCCAGCTGGTCGCCCCGGTGACCGTCGGGCGCGGGGCCACCATCGGTGCCGGCTCCACGATCACGAAGAACGCCCCCGAGGCCGAGCTGACCCTGAGCCGTTCGAAGCAGCTCACCCTGAAGGGCTGGCAGCGGCCAGAGAAAAAGGAGACCCGCTAGCCATGTGCGGCATCGTCGGCGCCATCGCCCAGCGCGATGTGGCCCCCATCCTGCTCGAGGGGCTACGGCGCCTGGAATACCGCGGCTATGACTCGGCCGGCCTGGCCGTCATCGGGGCAGAGGGGAGCTTCGCCCGCCACCGTCGCGTCGGCAAGGTGGCCGAACTCGCCCAGGCCCTGGAGGCGCAGCCGCTGCCCGGACACATCGGCGTGGCCCATACCCGCTGGGCGACACATGGCGTGCCCAGCGAGAAGAATGCCCATCCGCATATCTGCAATGGCCGTGTCGCCGTGGTGCACAACGGCATCATCGAAAACCACGCCGAACTGCGCGAGAAACAGCTTGCACAGGGCTACCGCTTCACCTCGGATACCGATACCGAGGTGATCGCCCACCAGGTGGCACATTACCTCGACCAGGGCCAGGACCTGCTGGCGGCCGTGGCCCATGCCACCGCCGATCTCCGGGGGGCCTACGCCCTGGGCGTGATCAGCCTGGACGAGCCGGAGCGCCTGGTGGCAGCGCGCCAGGGCAGCCCGCTGGTCGTGGGGCTGGGTATCGGCGAGCACTTCATCGCCTCCGACGTCCAGGCCCTGCTGCCCGTCACGCAACGCTTCATCTACCTGGAAAACGGCGACCTCGTCGACCTGCGCCGCGACACGCTGGCCGTGCACGACCGCGACCTCGCCGCCGTCGAGCGGCCGGTGAAGGAGTCACAGCTGAGCGTGCAGGCGGCCGATCGCGGGCCCTACCGCCACTACATGCTCAAGGAGATCTTCGAGCAGCCGCGTGCCATCGCCGATACCCTGGAAGGCCGGATCATCGGCGATCATGTCCCGGACGCGATCCTCGGCCCGCAGGCCGCGACGCTGCTCGATGCCGTGCGCAACGTGCAGATCATCGCCTGCGGGACCAGCCATCACGCGGGGCTCGTGGCCAAGTACTGGTTCGAGGGCATTGCCGGTGTCCCCTGCCAGGTCGAGGTGGCCAGCGAATTCCGCTACCGGCCGCACGTGGTGCAGCCCGGCACGCTGTTCGTCACCATCTCCCAGTCCGGCGAGACCGCCGACACGCTGGCCGCCCTGCTGGATGCCCGCACGCAAGGCTATCTCGGCAGCATCGCCGTATGCAACGTGGCCGAGAGTTCGCTGGTACGCGAGTCCGACCTGGCCCTGATGACCCACGCCGGCCCCGAGATCGGCGTGGCCTCGACAAAGGCCTTCACCACCCAGCTCGTGGCACTGCTGCTGCTGGTGATGGTCGTCGGGCGCCGTCACCGCCTGGAGGCCACGGAAGAGGCGCGGCTGCTGCGCGAGCTGCAGGCGTTGCCGGGGCGTGTCGAGGAGGTGCTGGCACTGGATCCGGCCATCGAGGCCTTCGCACGCCACTTCGCCCAGCGCCAGAACGCGCTGTTCCTGGGGCGGGGCACGCAGTATCCGGTGGCGCTGGAAGGCGCATTGAAGCTCAAGGAAATCAGTTACATCCATGCCGAGGCCTACCCTGCCGGCGAGCTCAAGCACGGACCGCTGGCCCTGGTCGACGAGGAGATGCCGGTGATTGCCGTGGCGCCCTCGGGCGAGCTCCTGGAAAAGCTCAAGTCCAACCTCGAGGAGGTGCGGGCGCGCGGCGGCGAGCTGCTGGTCTTCGCCGACCGGCGTGCCGGTTTCGCCAGCGGCAATGGCATCGAGGTGTTGGACGTCGTGCCGGTCGAGGAGGCCACCGCCCCCATCCTCTACACCGTGCCCCTGCAGCTGCTGGCCTATCACACGGCGGTGATGAAGGGCACCGACGTGGACCAGCCGCGCAACCTCGCCAAGTCGGTGACGGTGGAGTAAATCCGAGTATGGTCCTCGGGCTTTGTTGTGCGCCCGTCCCGACTCGTGTACCTTTGGCGCGCGAAAAATCTGGTGTCTTGAGGAATCACGAGATGGAAAAGACTGAACTGAACGCCCGTTGCGTCGAGCTCTACAACCACCCCCGCGTGCAGAACATGATGTGGAATGCCCGCATGTTCTGGGACTTCGGCCGCAAGCTGAACCCCACGAACGAGGACCTGACCACCCCGCGCGTGGACCTGTGCGAGCTGGAGGTCATGCTCTCGGCCGCCGCCTGGAGCGAGTCCCAGTGTGCCGCCGACCTGAACGGCCGTAACCCGGGCCGCGCCGACTTCATCCGTCGCGCCGTCCAGACCGGTCAGCGTCCGATCCTGTCGCGCATCGCCTGATCGACCGTTGTCCGGCCTGCCTCACGGCGGGCCGTTCGCACAAAAAAACCGGGCACAGGATGCCCGGTTTTTTTGTGCCTGTCGTAATGTCCTCAGGATGGACGCTGCAGCGGCCCTTCCACCTCCGCGCGTTGCTCCGGACCCGCCAGCTTGGCGATCAGGTCCAGCGCGAAGTCCATGGCGGTGCCCGGACCACGCGAGGTGACGATGCGCCCGTCGGTCTCGACGGTATTGGTGGTGAGCACGGTATCGGCCAGGGCCAGTTTGTCGAGCACGCCGGGGAAGCTGGTGGCGCGACGCCCCTTGAGCAGCCCGGCGCTGGCCAGCACCTTGGGCGCCGCACAGATGGCGCCGATGTACCTGCCCGCGTCGGCGTGGCGCAGCAGGAGGTCGCGGATACGGGGATCGGCCTCCAGGTGGTCGGCGCCGGGCTGACCGCCCGGCAGGACGATCATGTCGAAGTCACGCCCGAGCACCTGGTCGAGTGCCACGTCCGGCACCAGCACGGTGCCACGCGAGGCCCTGACGGGGCCCGGTTTGAGGCCGGCCGTGATCACCTCGATACCGGCACGACGCAGCAGGTCGATGATGGTGACGGCTTCTAGTTCTTCGCAGCCGTCGGCGAGGGGGACAAGGACGCTTGCCATGCCTGTCTCCTTTCCCGAAGGTCGAGTAGTTCGCTGACCGGTACCAGCTCGATGCCATGCGCCCGGAGTTCGCCCAGACGGGACTCCAGTACCTCGAGCGTGGCCGGATAGGGGTGACCGATGCCCACCGCCATGCCGTGACGTCGGGCGATGGCGATGAGCTGGTCGAACTGGCGGCTGACGTAGTCGGGGTCACCCGGTTCGCTGTCGAGGAAGACGTCGCGGTCCACGGAGGGCACGCGCCGCTCCATCGCCACCCGCAGGGCCACGGACTCGGCCGTGGTGCGGCTGTCGACGAAGTACAGATCGCCGTGCTCGGCCAGTACCTGCATGAGCCAGTCCATGTGACCGGGATGCCGGGTGAGCAGGCTGCCCATGTGGTTGTTCACGCCGCGCACGTGCGGGATGGTGGCGAGGCTGGACTCCAGGGCGCGCTTCACCGCCTGTTCGCTCATCTCCATGGTGACGCCGCCGGGACCCAGCGGCCGGTCATGCACGGCCTGCATGGGCAGGTGCAGCATGACCTCCTTGCCCTGGGCGTGGGCGAGGCTGGCGATCTGCACTGCCCAGGGCGTGTCGGGCAGCACGGCATAGGTGACCGGGCCGGGCAGCGCCACGCTGCGCAGGCCCTCCTCGCGCTGGTTGCCCAGGTCATCGAGGATCAGGGCGATGACCGGGTGCTGATGGGGCGGCGGGTCCGCCGATGCGGCCGCCCAGGGCAGGGCGGCACACAGCAGGATCAGCCAGCGCAGACGGTGCATGTCTAGCCCCGTTTGTTCACGATGTTGAGGCCCTTGAGCAGGTTGAGTGCCTCGAAGAGCTGATAGTCGCGCTGGGCCAGCGAACGGTCGCCGGACTTGCCGTCACCCGCCTGATCGGCAGACGCGTCGCCGGGGATCTGGCCGTTCTCCAGGTGGCGGGAGAGGTCCGCCTCGGTCAGCGGGCGGAAGCTGCTGCCGCCATCGGCCTCGGCCACCTGCAGGGGTTCCACCACGATGTCCGGCTTGATGCCGTCGGCCTGGATGGAACGGCCGTTGGGCGTGTAATAACGGGCCGTGGTGAGCTTGAGCGCGGTGTCCTGCGTGAGCTGCAGGATGGTCTGCACCGAGCCCTTGCCGAAGGTCTTGGTGCCCATGATGAGTGCACGGTCGTGATCCTGCAGGGCGCCGGCCACGATCTCGGAGGCCGAGGCCGAGCCCTCGTTGACCAGCACGATGATGGGCGCGCCGTCGGACACGTCGCCGGGGCTCGCCTGGTAGCGCAGCTTGGAGTCCTCGATGCGGCCCTCGGTGTAGACGATCAGGCCGGCCTCGAGGAAGGCATCGGAGACGCCCACGGCACCGTTGAGCACACCGCCCGGGTTGTTGCGCAGGTCGATCACGAGGCCCTTGAGGCGGCCATCGCTGTCGGCCTTGAGCTGTTGCACGGCATCCAGGGTGTCGCGGGTGGTGCGCGACTGGAAGTTGGTGATGCGCAGGTAGCCGTAGCCCGGTTCGAGCAGGTGGCTCTTCACGCTCTTCACCTGGATGATGTCGCGGGTGATGGTGATCTCCAGCGGCTTGTCCACGCCCTCGCGCACGATGGTGAGGATGATGTCAGTGCCCTTCTTGCCGCGCATCAGCTTGACGGCCTCGTTGAGCGACAGGCCCTTCACCGGCTTGTCGTCCAGGCGAATGATGAGGTCGCCGGCACGCACCCCGGCGCGCTGGGCGGGCGTGTCGTCGATCGGCGCGATCACCTTGACGAAGCCGTCTTCCATCCCGACCTCGATACCCAGGCCGCCGAACTCGCCGGAGGTGCCGATCTGCAGCTCCTTGAATTCCTCCTCGCCCAGGTAGTCGGAATGCGGGTCCAGCCCGGTGAGCATGCCGCGGATGGCGTTCTCCAGCAGCTCCTTGTCGTCCACGTCCTCGACGTAGTCACGCTTGATGCGGCCGTAGACCTCGGTGAGGCGGCGCAGCTCCTCCAGCGGCAGGGCCTCCTGGGCGGCGGCGGGGCCGGCGTTGCGCTCGGCGAACACGCTGAGCGTCATGCTCAGGGACAGGCCGAGCAGCAGGCCCATGAGCAGGCCGAATCCGAGGCGGTATTTGGCTTTCATCAATCTCTCCAGATCTTGCGTGACGGGGTCGCACTCCTTAATGGAGGCTATCTTAGCATCCCGGAGCTTTGGACCAAGCCGCCCGGGATTAATTCGCCGAGCGGCTGGCGACGGACTGGCCGCACCACTGGGCGGGGTTGACCGGTTTGCCCTGGTGACGGATCTCGAAATACACGCCGGCCGTCTCGTGCCCGCCGCTACGGCCGGCCGCGCCGATGACCTGGCCGGGCTCCACCCAGTCGCCGACCGAGGCGTACAGACTCTGGTTGTAGCCGTACAGGCTCATGTAGCCCTGGCCGTGGTCGACGATGATCAGCAGGCCGAAGCCGCGCATCCAGTCGGCAAAGGCCACGCGCCCGTGGGAGATGGCCCGCACCTGGCGACCCTCCGGGGCATTGATGAGTACGCCCTGCCAGCGCAGCCCGGTACCGGATTGTCCGCGTGCCTCGCCGAAGCGCGCCTGCAGCTGGCCGTCGGCGGGCCAGGGCAGCTGTCCCTTGAGGGCCGGGAAGGGGCGCAGGCCGTCCTCGTTGGGGATGTCGGCGAGGACCCGGGCGAGCTTGGCCAGCAGCGCCTTGAGCTGTTCCTCGTCCTCGCGCAGCGCGGCCAGGCGCTCATCGCTGCCGCGGATCTCGGCCTCGAGGCTGGCGAGCACCTGCCCGCGTTCGCGCTTGCCGGTCAGCAGTGCCTGCTGGCGTTCCTGCTGTGCCTGGCGGGCCGTCTCCAGGGTCTGGGTCTCCTTGCCGATCTCCGCCTCGGTGCGTCGCAGGTCGGTGAGCGTGGCCTCCACCGCGTTGATGCGCTCGAGCCGGGCGGTCTGCAGGTAGTGATAATAGGCGAGCACGCGGCCGACCGCCGCCGGATCCTGCTGGTTGAGCAGCAGCTTGACCTGGGCCTGGCGGCCGCCGGCATGGGCCGCGCGCACCTGCTGCGCGAGCAGGACGCGTTGCTCTTCCAGGGCATCGAGCTGGCTCCGGCGGGTGGCGCGCAGGGCATCCAGGCGCCGCTGGCTGCGGACGAGGCGTGCGTCGATGTCGCGCAGTTCGCGGTTGCTCTGGCCGATCTCACGCTCGAGGCGGCGCAGTTCGCGTTCCAGCTGGCCCTGACGGCCGCGCGCCGCCTGCAGCCGCTCCTGTACCCGGGCGATCTCGGCCTGCAGTGCCTGCAGGCGCTTGGCCACCCTGGCTTGGTCGTCGGCCAGCGCCGGGCCCGCCAGCAGGCAGAGGACCAGCAGCGGCAGGAGCCGTCGGATCAGGTGGGAAAAGGCGTGCAGGTCGCGCATCATGTCGAGGGCATTTTGCCCGCAGGACCGCCGACAGGGAAGCGGCCACCTTGTCTCTGCGCTTCCCTTATGACCGGCCAACGTATTATTGTATAATGCATTGCTAATTTACCTGTGACCGCATTCATGACCGAGGCCGCGATCTTGACCACCCTAACGCCCCAACTCATGACCCGCGAAGAGGACATCGAGCGGGCCTCCCGTTCGCTGAAGGCCATGTCCCATCCCCTGCGCCTGAAGATCCTCTGTACGCTCGGTGATCGCGAGGTCAGTGTACAGGAGATCGTGGAGAACGTCGGGACCTCGCAGAGCAACATCTCCCAGCATCTGGCCATTCTGCGCGACAAGGGCATCCTGGCCTCGCGCAAGGATGCCAACCGCGTCTACTATCGTGTCGGTGATGCGCGCACCCTGCGCCTGATCGGCATGATGCAGGAAGTCTTCTGCACCCAGGCCTGAGCCGCCCTCCCGTAATCGCGCCAGACGCGGTATGATCCCCCGTCCGGCACGCTCGTCGTGGCGGACGACAACGCAAACAGCCAGGCCCAAACGCGGTATCGCACATGGACCAGTATCTCGAATTCGTCGGTAATCATCCCCTGCTCTTCGCGGCACTGGCCGCGGTCATCGCCATGCTGGTGTGGACCGAGCTGCGTCGCTTCACGGCACGTTACCAGACCATCACGGCAAACGATGCGGTGCGTCTCATGAATCAGGGCGAGACCCTGGTGCTGGACGTGCGCGAGGACAAGGAGGTGCGCCAGGGCTTCATCGAAGGTGCCAAGCACATCCCCCTGGGGGTGCTCACCAAGCGCATGGACGAGATCGCCGGCAGCAAGGACAAGCCCGTCATCGCATACTGCCGCAGCGGCAACCGCTCGGCGGCGGCCTGCGCCATGCTCACCAAGGCCGGCTTCCAGAACGTCAACAACCTCAAGGGCGGCGTGATGGCCTGGAGCCAGGCGAACCTGCCGCTGAAGAAAAAGAAATGAGTGCCCAGCCCAAGGTCCTGATGTACGCCACTGCCTACTGCCCCTACTGCATGTGGGCGCGGCAGCTGTTCGAGAAGAAGGACGTGGCCTACGAGGAGGTCCGCGTGGACAAGGAGCCCGGGCGTCGCGACGAGATGGAGTCGCGCAGCGGGCGCAGCAGTGTGCCGCAGATCTTCATCGGCGACTTTCACGTCGGCGGCTACGACGACATGGCGGCGCTGGACCGCGCCGGCGAGCTCGACGTGCTGCTGGGGCGCAACGTCACGGGATGAACGCCGCCGTGCACGTCGTCTGCCCGCACTGCGGCCGGACCAATCGCGTGCCGGCCGACCGTCTCACGGCCGCCCCCGTCTGCGGTGCCTGCAAGAAGCCCCTGTTCACCGGTCATCCCGCCGAGGTCGACGGTGCCGGGCTGAAGGCCCAGGTCGGCCGCAGCGACCTGCCCGTGCTGGTGGACTTCTGGGCACCCTGGTGCGCCCCCTGCCGCATGATGGCCCCGGCCTTCGCGCAGGTGGCCGCCCGGTTCGAGCCGCAACTGCGCTGCCTCAAGCTCAATACCGAGGACCACCCGGAGGCCGCCGCGCCCTTCGGCATTCGCGGCATCCCCACGCTGATCCTGTTCCGCGGCGGACGCGAGGCCGCGCGCATCTCGGGCGCCCTGGATGCGGGGCGCCTGGCCGACTGGGTGCGCCAGCAGCTCTGATGGACAGACCCTGGCGGATGTGGGGCGCCCTGTCCGCCAGGCAGGCACGGTCGTTGCCTCGCCGTGCATTTGATCCCCGCCGGGCCAGTCCCTATCATTCTCGCCATTCGCCGGCCCGCCGCGCGCCGGCCATCCCGTCACGTACCGACAGAGACCCATCATGACCGATCAGGACCAGACCCCCGACGCCACCGGGAACGAACAGGCCCCCGCCTTCGGCCTGCAGAAGATCTATCTCAAGGACGTCTCCTTCGAGTCGCCCAATGCCCCTGCCGCCTTCGTCGGCGAGTGGCAGCCCAAGCACGAGGTGCAGCTCACCACCGAGGTGCATCCCCTGGAGAACGACCACCACGAGGTGGTGCTGAACGTCACCGTCACCGTGACCAACGGCGAGAACACCGCCTACCTGGTGGAGATCAAGCAGGCCGGCATCTTCCTGGTGCGCAATTACGCCGAGGAACAGAAGGGGCCGCTGCTCGGCAGCCTGGCACCCGCCACCCTCTTCCCCTTCGCCCGCGAGGCCATCGCCGGCCTGGTGCAGAAGGGCGGCTTCCCCGAGCTGCTGCTGCAGCCGATCAACTTCGACGCCCTGTTTGCCCAGCACATGAAGCGGCTGCAGGCGCAGGCCGCTGCCGGCGCGTCGCACTGAGGACCGGGGCGTGAACGGCGCGGATCGCGAACGGACCATCGCCGTCTTCGGCGCCGGCTCCTGGGGTACGGCACTGGCCATCCAGCTCGCGCGCAACGGCTATCGCACGCTGCTGTGGGGGCGTAACGCGGAAAAGATGGCGCGCATGCGCGCCGAGCGCTGCAACCCCTACTACCTGCCGGATGCGCCCTTCCCCGAGACGCTCGAACCCAGCAGCGACCTGGCCGCCGTCCTGGACCAGGCCGACCGCCTGCTGGTGGTGGTGCCCAGCGAGGCCTTCCGGCGCTTCATGCGCGACCTCGTGCCCTACCTGCACCGGGGCATCCGCCTGGTATGGGCGACCAAGGGGCTGGAGACCGAGACCGGCAAGTTCCTGCACGAGATCGTGGCCGAGGAGATCGGTCCCGAGGTCCCCTGCGGCGTGATCTCCGGTCCGTCCTTCGCCAAGGAGGTGGCGCAGGGTCTGCCCACCGCGGTGACCGTCGCATCGCGCCACGCGGGCTTCGTCGACGAGGTGGTCACCTGGTTCCACAGCGACACCTTCCGCGTCTACACCAGCGAGGACATCGCCGGGGTGGAGCTCGGCGGGGCCCTGAAGAACGTGCTGGCCGTGGCGGCCGGCATCTCCGACGGCCTGGGTTTCGGCGCCAACGCACGCGCCGCCATCATCACCCGCGGCCTGGCCGAGCTGATGCGCCTGGGCGACCGGGCCGGCGCCCAGCGCGAGACCCTGATGGGGCTGTCCGGGCTCGGCGACCTGGTGCTGACCTGCACCGACGATCAGTCACGCAACCGCCGCCTGGGCCTGGCGCTGGGCGCCGGCAAGGACTTCGCGGCCGCCGTGGCCGAGATCGGCCAGGTGGTGGAGGGCGCGAAGAGCGCGAAGGTGGTGATGCGCAAGGCCGCCGAGCTCGACGTGGAGATGCCCATCTGCCACCAGGTGCACCGCATCCTGTATGAGGGGCACGCCCCGGGCCGCGCCGTGGCCGAGCTGCTGGGCCGCGACCTCAAGCCCGAAACGGTGTAGACCGGCCTAGGCCCCGGCGAAGCCCTGCTGGCGCCAGGCCTCGAAGACGATGACCGCGGCGGCATTGGAGAGGTTGAGACTGCGATTGCCCGGCACCATGGGGATGCGGATGGCCGGCGCCTCCGGTCCGTGGTCCAGGAGTTCGTCCGGCAGGCCGCGGGTCTCGGGGCCGAAGAGGAAGGCATCGCCCGGGCGGTAGGCAGGTTGCGTGTAGACCGCCGTGCCGCGGGTCGAGCAGGCGAACACGCGGGTGGGGCCAATGGCGGCCAGGCAGGCGGCCAGGTCATCGTGCACGGCCACGCTCGCCCATTCGCGGTAGTCGAGCCCGGCACGGCGCAGCTTGCTGTCGTCGAGATCGAATCCCAGTGGCCGCACCAGGTGCAGCTGGCTGCCCGTATTCGCGCAAAGGCGCATAATGTTCCCCGTGTTCGGGGGAATCTCCGGTTGATAGAGGATGACGTGAAACATGGCGGATGACCTGTCCCGTAGCAACAACCCGCTGGCGGTCGAGTTCTGCGGTCTGCAACTGAATAGCCCGCTGGTGCTGCTGTCGGGCTGCGTGGGGTTCGGCGAAGAATATACGCGCGTGGAGGGCTTTTCCAATCGCGACGTCGGCGCCGTGTGTCTCAAGGGCACCACGCTGGAACCGCGCCTGGGCAACCGCCCGCACCGCGTCTACGAGACGCCGGAGGGCATGCTCAACGCCATCGGCCTGCAGAACCCGGGCACGCATCATGTCGTCAAGGAGATCCTGCCCACCCTGGACTTCAACGAGACCCGCTTCATCGCCAACGTCTCTGGCTCCACGGTGGAGGAGTACTACGAGGTCACGCGGCTGTTCGACGACTCGCCCATCGACGCCATCGAGATCAACATCTCCTGCCCCAACGTGAAGGAAGGCGGGGTGGCCTTCGGCAACAACCCGGACATGTCGGCGCGCGTGGTCGAGGCCTGCCGCAAGGCCACGAAGAAGCCGCTCATCACCAAGCTCTCGCCCAACCAGACCGACATCGCCGAGAACGCGCGGCGCTGTATCGAGGCCGGTACAGACGGCTTCGCCGTGATCAACACCCTGATGGGCATGTCCATCGACATCGAGTCGCGTGCGCCGATCATCGGCAACAACCAGGGCGGCCTCTCGGGCCCCGCCATCAAGCCCATTGCCCTGCTCAAGGTGCACCAGGTCCACCAGGTGGCGCGCCAGCACGGCATACCCATCATCGGCCAGGGCGGCGTACTCACCGCCGAGGATGCCATCGAGTTCCTGATCGCCGGGGCCACGACCGTGGGCGTGGGCACCGCGCTCTTCTACGATCCGCTGGTGTGCAAGAAGATCAATGCCGGCATCCGGAGCTACCTGGCGCGCCACGAGCTGACCAGTGTCGCCCAGCTCACCGGCACCCTGCGCCTCAACGACAACACGCGGGCCTGTGGATAAATCGGCAGGGTATCTGCACCGGCCGGGATTGTGGACTAAAATTTACATTATCGACAGGTACTTGGCTTGATAATCTCAAGCGAGTTCGATAATGTGCCTGCACGACTAAAACGATAATTCTGTGAAGTATTTCACAGTACGCAGGTGAGTCCGACAAGACATGAAGGGGCGTTCGCTATTTGCGCGCCTCCGGGGAGGGTCGCAGGCCGCCGGGAGGGCGGGCCTGTGGATGGACGGGCGGGGAATGACGCTCGTCCACCTGCCGCCGCCGGGTGCTGAGGCGCCACGCGCGGCACTGCGCACCCTGGAGACGTCTGCCGACACCGACACGGCCGAGGCCCTGCGCCGGGCCGTCGGCGAGCTGCGCCTGACGGACTGCCCCTGCACCCTCACCCTCTCTCCCGGGGACTACCAGACCTTCCAGATCGACAAGCCGCCGGTCGAGGCCGAGGAGCTCGTGGCCGCGGCGCGCTGGCGCGTGCGCGACCTGCTCGACTACCCGCTGGACGAGGCCATCATCGACGTCTTCGAGGTGCCGGGCCAGGCCCAGCGCGGCCGCCCGCCGTCGGTGATGGTGGTGGCCGCGCGCCAGTCGCGCCTGCGCGAGCGGCTGGACCTGGTCGAGGCCGCCGGCCTCGTCCCCGAGCGCATCGACATCGCCGAGCTGGCCCTGCGCAACCTAGTCTGCCGCCTGGGTGAGCCCAGCGAGACCCTCGCCACCCTGTTCCTGGGCCGCGACCGCGGTCTCATCGTCATCACCCGCGGCGAGCAGCTCTACGTCGCCCGCGGCATGGACCATGGCCTGGAAGACCTGCGCCGCGAGCTCAACCCGGGCGGCGGCGAGCTGTCGCTGGACGGCGATGTGGAGGGCTTTTACGACCGGGTGGCGCTGGAGGTGCAGCGCACCATGGATTACTACGACAGCTACTTCGGCCTGGGGTCGGTGCAGCGCCTGCTGGTCGCCCCCGGCCTGGCGGCGCTCGACGGCCTGGCCGAACGCGCCGGCGCCACGCTCGGCCTGCGCGCGCAGCGCCTCGATCTGGGGGAGGTGCTGGCCGTCGATGCGCCGGGCGAGGCGCTTGCCGAGGGCGTGCTGGCGCTGGGCGGCGTGCTGCGGCTCCCGCAGCGGGAGGCGGCGGCATGAGGCAGGAGATCAACCTCTACCGCGACGCCCTGCGCCCGCTGCAAATCCCCCTGCCGGCGCGGCAGATGCTCCTCCTGCTGGGGCTGCTGGCCGGTCTGCTCGTGCTCCTCTGGGTCGGGTTCGCGGTGCGCGGCCTCGTGGTCGAAGGTGAACTCGCCGACCTGCGTGCCGAACAGGTCGCGCAGCAGGGGCAGATCGCCCGTGTCACCGAGCAGCTCGCCCAGCGGCTGAAGAGCCCGGTGCTGGAACAGCAGGTGCAGCAGCTCGAGCGCGACCTGCGGATCAAGCGCCAGCTGCTGGGCGCCGTGGCCGATGGCGCCCATGGCAACACCGACGGCTTTTCCGCCGCCCTGGCCGGTCTCGGCCGGCATCAGCGCGACGGGCTCTGGTTCCGGCAGATCCACTTCAGCCGCGGCGGCGCCGGGCTGACGCTCAGCGGCAGCACCCTGGATGCCCGCGAACTCCCGGCCTACCTGCAGGCCCTGGCCGTGGAGCCGGCCTATGCCGGGCGCGAGTTCGGCACCTTCTGGCTGCGTCGCCCCGAACCGTCCGCCGGCCGCCGCCTGGACTTCGTCATCAGCACCCACTGCCAGGTGGATGCCGAGGGTGGCTGTGTCGAGGAGGCCATGCAATGAAGGCGCGTCTGCTCGAACTCATGGCCCGCATCGACGCCATGGCCGTGCGCGAACGCGTGCTGGTCTTCGCCGCCGCCGCCGCCATCCTCGCCGGCCTGCTCTACACCCTCCTGGTGGCCCCCGCGCAGCAGCGGGTGGTGCAACTCGGCCGGGAGACGGAGAGCACCGCCGCGCAGGTTCGCGAACTGCAGATCCAGCTCGACGCCCTGGCGCGTCGCGCCGAGGCCGATCCCGACGAGGACAAGCGCCGCGCCCTGGCCCGCCTGCGCGAGGAGACGGCGGCGGTGGATGCCGAGCTGCGGGAGCGCACCCTGGAATTCATCTCGCCGGCGCAGATGACGCGGGTGGTCGAGGACCTGGTGACGCGCACCGAGGGGCTGACCCTGCTCGCCCTGCAGAGCGAGCTGCCGGTGCTGGCCGAGGGCCTGGTCGAGCCAGCCGAGGGCGATGCGACCGATGCCCCGCGTATCTACCGCCATGGCCTGAGCGTCGAGCTCAGCGGCAGCTACCACGCCGTGCTGGCCTATACCCAGGCCCTGGAGGCCCTGCCCTGGAAGCTCTTCTGGGACGAACTGGAGCTGGTCACCGACACCTATCCGACGGCGCGGGTGCGCCTGCGCGTGTACACGCTCAGTCTGAACGAGGCCTGGATCGGTGTTTAGGCGGATCCTCTACAGCCTGTGCCTGCTGGGCCTGCCGCTGATTTCCATCCCGGCGGCGACGCTGGCGGCGGACGCGATCCGCGACCCGATGCGGCCGCCGGCCGGCGTGGCCGCCGCGCCGCAGGCGGCCACGCAGTGGACGCTGCACTCCACCGCGGTGGCCGGCGGCCAGCGTTCCGCCATCATCAACGGCCAGGTAGTGAGCGTGGGGGGCCGTGTGCACGGCGCCCGCGTGCTGGCCATCCAGCCGGGCAGTGTCCGGCTGGCCACGGCCGAGGGCGAGATCACCCTCCGGCTTCCGGTTTACGAGATCAAGAAAGGTGCGCGTTAGGCGATGACCCCGACACGACATGCAATCTTCCTGCTGCTGGTGCTCGCGTTGCTGCTCGCCGGCTGTGAACAGACCCCGGTGCGGCCCGGCGAAGAAGGCGCCGACACGCCACGCGCCCAGCTGGCCGAGGAACTGGCCCGCGCGGCCGAGGCGCGGCCCGCGGCACCCGCCACCCCGCCGCCGGCGGTGGCCGACGAGCTGCTGCCGCCGATGGTCGCGCCGGTGGCCCGGCCCGTCGAGCCGCGCTTCGACTTCGACGTGAATCGCGCCCCGGCCCGCGCCTTCTTCATGAGCCTGGTGAAGGGCACCCCCTACAACATGGTGGTGCACCCGGATGTGGAGGGGCAGATCAGCCTCACGCTCAGCAACGTCACCGTGCCCGAGGTGATGGAGCTGGTGCGCCGCGTCTACGGCTACGAATACGAGCGCAGCGGGAACGGCTACATCGTCCTGCCCGTGCGCCTGCAGTCGCGCATCTTCTACGTGGACTACCTGCACCTCAAGCGCCTGGGCGAGTCCAACACCCGCATCAGCAGCGGCCAGCTCACCGAGGGCGGCAACAGCCGCGAAGCCGGCGATGCCGTGGTGCGCGGCGGCGACGAACAGGTGGTGGAATCCTTCGGCAGCCGCGTGAAGACCAGCTCCGCCTCGGACGTCTGGGCCGAGCTGGCCGAGACCATCCGCACCCTCATCGGCGAGGCCGAGGGCCGCAGCGTGATCGTCAGCCCCCAGGCCAACATGGTGGTGGTGCGCGCCATGCCGGGCGAGCTGCGCGAGGTGGAGGAATTCCTCGCCGGCGCCCAGGGCACGCTGCAGCGCCAGGTGATCCTGGAGGCCAAGATCCTCGAGGTGACCCTGAGCGAGGGCTTCCAGGCCGGCATCAACTGGGCGGGGCTGGGCGACAACAGCAGCGGTGATTCCATCCTGCTCGGCCAGACCGGCGGCGGGACCGTCTTCAGCGGCGATAACGGCGGGGTGTCCGAGATCGCCGGCCAGGGCGGCAACCTCGATCCGAACAACCTGGACATGGTGAGCAGCGCCCTGACCTCGGCCTTTGGCGGCGTGTTCACCATGGCCCTGCAGGCCGGCGACTTCACGGCCTTCATCGAGCTGCTGGAATCCCAGGGCGACGTGCAGGTGCTGTCCAGCCCGCGTGTTTCCACCGTGAACAACCAGAAGGCGGTGATCAAGGTCGGCACCGACGAGTACTTCGTCACCGATATCGAGACCACCACCACGACCGGCACGGCCACCACCACCTCGCCGAGCGTCACGCTCACGCCCTTCTTCTCCGGCATCGCGCTGGACGTGACCCCGCAGATCGGCGGCGACGGCCAGGTCACCCTGCACATCCACCCCACGGTGAGCGAGGTGCAGGACCAGCGCAAGGACATCGTGATCGGCGCGCAGGACCTCAGCCTGCCGCTGGCCTTCAGCAAGGTGCGCGAGTCCGACAGCATCATCCGCGCCAAGAGCGGCCAGATCGTGGTGATCGGCGGCCTCATGCAGGACACGGTGGAGGACCGCACCGCCAAGACGCCGCTGCTCGGCGACGTGCCGCTGCTGGGCAACCTGTTCCGCCACACCCAGCAGGTGCGGCGCAAGACCGAGCTCGTCATCCTGCTGCGGCCCGTGGTGGTGGACGGCGACCGCGTCTGGCAGGATCAGCTGCGGGGCACCTCGCAGCGCATGGAACAGCTGCAGCGGGGGGCGCCGCGCTAGGGGCGCGGCGGGCGGCCGATGTACGAGCAGTTCTACGGCCTGAGGGAGGCGCCCTTCTCGCTGACGCCCGACACGGAGTTCTTCTACAACTACCGGGCGCACCAGGAGGCACTCAACGTCCTGCTGGTGGCGCTGAAGTCCCGCGAGGGCTTCATCAAGGTCACCGGCGAGGTCGGCACCGGCAAGACACTGCTCTGCCGCAAGCTGCTCAACACCCTGGACGCGCGCTTCGTCACCGCCTACATCCCCAATCCCTGGCTGGACCCCGATGCCCTGCGCAAGGCCCTGGCCACCGAGCTGGGGCTGGACGTGGCGGTGGGCGAGGACGCCCACGACCTCAACAACCGCATCTACCAGCGCCTGATCGAGTTCGCCCGTGATAACCGCCAGGTGGTGCTCTGCCTGGACGAGGCCCAGGCCCTGCCGGACGAGAGCCTGGAGGCCGTGCGGCTGTTCACCAACCTCGAGACCGAAAAGACCAAGCTGCTGCAGGTGGTGCTGTTCGGCCAGCCCGAACTCGACGAGCGCCTGGCCCAGCCGCGCTTCCGCCAGCTGCGCCAACGCATCACCTTCGCCTACCGCCTCACCCCGCTGGACCGCGAGGGCGTGGGCGAGTACGTGCGCCATCGCCTGCTGGTGGCCGGCCACCAGGGCGGCGGGCTGTTCCAGACCCGCGCCCTGGGCGCGCTCTACGCGGCCAGCCACGGCATCCCGCGACTGGTCAACGTACTGAGCCACAAGGCCCTGATGGCCGCCTTCGGCCAGGGGGCGCGCCAGGTCGGCCCGGAGCACGTGCGCCTGGCCGCCGAGGACACGGAGGGTGCCGCACGGGCCCCCGGCTTCCCGCTGCGCCGCTGGGGCTACGCCCTGGCCGCGACCCTGGTGCTGGCCGTGGGACTCTGGGGCGTGCTGGCCGGGGTGCGTGCATGAGCCTCATCAACCAGATGCTGCGCGACCTCGAGTCGCGCGAGAATCGCGGGGCGGCCGCCGCCGAGCCACTGCCCGCCGGGCTGGCCCCACCCGTCCGCCGCAACGGTCGTGGCTGGCGGCTGGCCGCGGGCGTGGGCCTGGGGCTGCTGGTGCTGCTCGTCCTGGGGCTGGGACTGCGCCATTACCTGGGCACGCTGTCGATGGTCAGCGCCCCGCGGGTGGATACCGCCCCCGTGCTGGCCGAGGCACCGACGCAGGTGACGGACGCGGCCCTGCCGCCGGACGGGGCGGCAGCGGCCGCGCCGGAAGGCCCAGAGCATGGGCAAGAGGAAGGACAACAGGCCGGGGCCGTCGAGCCGGTACCGGCAGTGGCGGCAAGTACGTCTGCGGCCAGCGCCGAGCCAGAGGTGGCGGCCAGACCGGAGCCGGCACCCGCAACGGTAGAGAAGCCCGGGCCGGCACCGGCGCAACCGGCGCCGCCCGAGGCCGAGGCGTCGGCCGAAGCGTCCGGGCCGGTGCGCCTGAGCCGCAGCGCCCCGCAGCTGAGCCCGGCCGAGCAGGCGGCCGCGCACTACCGCGAGGCCCTGGGCCGGCTGAACGCCGGGGATGCGCGCGGGGCAGAGGCAAGCCTGCGCAATGCCCTGGCCGAGGATGCGACACATCGCGATGCCCGCCAGACCCTGGCGAGCCTGCTCATCGGCACCGGCCGGGCACCCGAGGGCGAGGCCCTGCTGGCCGATGGGCTGTCGCGACAGCCGGACAATGCCGAGCTGCGCATGCTGCTGGCCCGCAGCCAGGTGGCCCGCGGCGAGGTGGAGACCGCGATCGGCGTGCTTGAGGCCGGCACGGCGGCCACGCCGGATTACCGCGCCTTCCTCGGCGCGCTCTATCAACGCGTCTCGCGCCACACGGCCGCCATCGGCGAGTACCGCCAGGCCCTGGCTGCCAACCCGGCCATGCCGGCCTGGTGGGCCGGGCTGGGCATCTCGCTGGAGGCCGAGGGCCGCGGTGGCGAGGCGGCCGAGGCCTATCGCCGGGCCCTGCGCCTGCCCGGGCTGTCGGCAGGGCTGGAACAGTACATCCGCGGGCGCCTTGCGGCGTCCGGCCTGGAAGGAAACCGATGAATACCGTAGTCCGCAAGAAGATCCGTCTGGGCGACCTGCTGGTCGAGAACGACGTCATCTCGCAAAAGCAGCTGGAGCAGGCCCTCTCCGAGCAGAAGAAGATGGGCACCAAGCTCGGCCGCACGCTGATCGAGCTCGGCTTCATCACCGAGCCGGAGATGCTGAACTTCCTCTCCCGGCAGCTCAGCATCCCGATGGTCGATCTGCGCCATTACGACTTCAAGCCGGACCTGGTGCGCCGTCTGCCCGAGACCAGCGCGCGCCGCTTCCGCGCCATGGTGCTCAGCGAGACGCCCAGGGGCTATCTCGTGGGCATGGCCGACCCCACCGATATCTTCGCCTTCGACGAGATCGCGCGCCTGCTGGGCCGCGACATCGAACAGGCGGTGGTCAGCGAGACGGAACTGCTGCGCACCTTCGACCAGGTCTACCGCCGCACCGACCAGATCAGCAGCCTGGCCGAGGAGCTGGGGCAGGAGCTGTCGGAGGGCGACTTCGACGTCGCCCAGCTCATGGTCGGCGACGAGGTGGTGGATGCCCCGGTGGTCAAGCTGCTGCAGTCGCTGTTCGAGGACGCGGTGGGCGTGGGCGCCTCGGACATCCACATCGAGCCCGACGAGGACGTGCTGCGCATCCGCCAGCGCGTGGACGGCGTGCTGCACGAGCAGGTGATGAACGAGAAGCGCATCGCCCCGGCGGTGGTGCTGCGCCTGAAGCTCATGGCCGGGCTCAACATCTCGGAGAAGCGCCTGCCGCAGGACGGGCGTTTCAATATCAAGGTCAAGGGCCGCAACATCGACGTGCGCCTGTCCACCATGCCCATCCAGTGGGGGGAGTCGGTGGTGATGCGTCTGCTCGACCAGTCCGGCGCCATGCTCCGGCTCGAGCACCTGGGCATGCCCGAGGACATGGTGAAGCGTTTCCGCAAGGTGCTGCATTACCCCAGCGGCATGGTGCTGGTCACCGGCCCCACCGGCTCGGGCAAGAGCACCACGCTGTATGCCGCGCTGCGCGAGCTCAACGTGCCGGGCAAGAAGATCATCACCGTCGAAGACCCGGTGGAATACCGGCTGCCGCGCATCAACCAGGTGCAGGTCAACTCGCGTATCGGGCTGGAGTTTTCCACCGTGCTGCGTACCGCCCTGCGCCAGGACCCGGACATCATCCTGGTGGGCGAGATGCGCGATCAGGAGACGGCCGAGATCGGCCTGCGTGCCGCCATGACCGGTCACCTCGTGCTCTCCACCCTTCACACCAACGACGCCATCAGCACGGCCGACCGCCTGCTCGACATGGGAGCGCAGGGCTATCTGCTGGCCGCCTCGCTGCGCGCCATCATCGCCCAGCGCCTGGTGCGCCGCATCTGCGAAAACTGCGCCGAGCCCTTTGAACCGGACGAGCAGGAGCACGCCTGGCTGCAGTCCATGCTCGGCAACGGCAATGGTTACGCGCTGAAGCACGGGCGCGGCTGTGCGCAGTGCAACAACACCGGCTATCGCGGACGCGTGGGCGTGTACGAGTACATCGAGCCCGACCGGGCCATGCTCACGGCCCTGCGCAAGGACGATCCGGAGGCCTTCGTCGTGGCCGCCCGCCAGAGCCGCCACTACCGGCCACTGGTGCGCAGCGCGCTGGACTACATGTGCAGCGGCGCCACCACGCTGGAGGAGGTGCTGCGCATCGCCGGCGAGCTGGAAGAGACCGAGCACGAAACCCCGCCGGCGGTGGACCACTAGCCCATGGCCACCTTCGAGTACAAGGCGCGCAGCAGCGACGGCCGGCCGCTCAAGGGGCAGATCGACGCCCCGAGTACCGACGCCGCCGCCGAACAGCTGCTCGGCAACGGCTACACGCCGGTCGAGATCCGCGAGGCGCGCCAGCGCGAGGACCTGGGCGAGCAGCTCAAGCGCCGGCTCGGCCTGGGCCGGCCCAGCCTGAGCGAACTCGGGCTCTTCACCCGTCAGCTCTATGCGCTGTCCAAGGCCGGCGTGCCCATCATCCGCGGCATGAACCAGCTGGCCAGTTCCACCCGCAACACCATGCTGCGCGAGGCCATCGAGGCCATGGTGGAGGACCTGGAATCCGGCCGCGACCTGGCCGGTGCCATGGCCCGGCATACCGACATCTTCATGCCGCTGTACATCAACCTGGTGCGTGTGGGCGAGGAGTCCGGGCGCCTGGACGAGGCGTTTCTGCGGCTCTGGGAATACCTCGAGCGCGAGAAGAAGACCGGCAACCAGATCAAGGCGGCGATGCGTTACCCGGCCTTTGTGATCCTGGCCGTGGGCATCGCCATCTTCATCCTCATGGCCTTCGTCATCCCCGAGTTCGCCAAGGTCTTCGAGCGCTTTCGCCTGGAACTGCCGCTGCCCACGCGCGCCATCATCGCGCTGTCGGAGTTCACCGCCGCCTACTGGTGGGCGGTGCTCGGTGCCATCGGTGGCGGCATCTATGCCTTTCGCCGGTACATCAACACCGATGCCGGGCGGCTGTGGTGGGACGAGCAGCGCCTGCGCTTTCCCGTCTTCGGCAGCATCGTGCTGCGCGCCACGCTGGCGCGCTTCTCCCGCGCCTTTGCCATGGCCACGCGTTCCGGGGTGCCGTTGATCCAGGCCCTGAGCGTGGTCTCGCGCGCCATCGGCAACGAGTACCTGGGCAAGAAGATCGTCGGCATGCGCGAGGGCATCGAGCGTGGCGAGAGCATCACCCGCACCGCCGCCAACATGGGCGTGTTCACGCCGCTGGTGATGCAGATGCTGGCCGTGGGCGAGGAGACCGGCCAGGTGGACGACATGCTGGAGGAGGTCGCGGCCTTCTACGAGAGCGAGGTGGACTACGATGTCGGCCGCCTGGCCGAGCTCATCCAGCCGGTGCTGACGGTGGCCGTGGGCATCATCGTCTTCATCCTCGCCCTGGGCGTGTTCCTGCCCATGTGGGACCTCACGCAGATCGCCGGGCGATGATCGCGGCATGGCGGCGACAGCAGGGGCTGACGATCTTCGAGGTCACGCTGGTGGTGATCCTCGTCGGCATCCTCATGGTCATCGCCATGGAACGGATGCTGCGCCTGGACGTGCAGGCCGAACGGGTCTATCTGGAGCGGGAGATCGGCGTGATCCAGAGCGCCCTGCTGATCGAGTTCGCCGACCGGGTGGTGCACCAGGGCCCCGAGGCCGCACGCTCGCTGGCGGCGAGCAATCCCGTGGCAGTGCTCGCCCGGCCGCCGGCGAGCTATGCCGGGGAGTTCGACGAGGCCGTCCCGCACGGCCTGCGGGGCGGGGAATGGTACTTCGATACGCGCAGCCGCAGCCTAGTGTATGTGGTGCGCAACGCCGAGCAGTTCGTCACGAGCATCACCGACCCCAAGCGAGCCCGCTTCCAGGTGCGCCTGGTGGAAGGGCAGCGCAATGGCCGCGCCCGCATCGAGGGCGTGGTGATCGAGGCGCTGGAGCCCTATGCCTGGCGGCGGGACTGAACCGGCCATACGCAATGGACGATGACGCAATGAAGAAGAACGGCACAATCTGCGAGGAAGGACGATGAACGGACTGACCCCCACCGAGAGCCTGCTGGTCGAGGCCGCCCTGCTGGTGCTCATCATCGGCCTGGCGATTGCCCTGGTATTCGGCCTGCTGGCCCTGTTCTCGCCGGCCCGTGCCGTGGGCCTGGCCCAAGTGCTGGGGCGCCGGCACTCGCTGCGCCAGTCGGCGCGGCCGCTGGAAAGACCCATCTACACCGAGCGCGCCTTTTATCACCACCACCGCCCCTTCGGGGCCATGATCGTAGTGGCCGCCGTCCTCATCCTGCTCTACCTCGGCCTGCGCTTCGATGCCGGGGTCATGCTGCGGGTGCTGGCACAGGGCGAAGAGCGCATCCTGGCCGAGATCCTGGTCGAGACCTTCCAGCTGCTCATGTGGATCGGCGCGAGTTTCAGCCTGCTGGTGGGGCTGTTCGTCTTCTTCCGTCCCAGCGCCCTGAAGCACATCGAGGCCCGCGCCAACGAGTGGATCTCCACCCGCCAGGCCACCCGCGGCCTGGCCATCGAATCCGGGGCGGCGGACCGCTTCTTCGAGTCCCATCCGCGCCTGGTGGGCGCAGTGGTCACGGTGATCAGCCTGGCGGCCCTGGTGGGCCTGCTCGCCATCCGCGTCGAGTTTCGCTGAGGGGGCGGATGACGCGGGCTGTATAAAGAATGTCACAGGGGTCGCAGACTGAAGACAGCGACATCTGCAATGGGTTAGCATCGACAGGCTAACGCATTGAGTACCAAGCGATTCGCCCTGCGGGGCGAAGGCCGGCCAGCCGGACCGCCGCGGCGGTCACCACGGCACCGGCCAAATCAGCCGGGCTGCGGCCCGATACCGAAGCAATGCAAACGAGGTGATAGAGATGAAAAAGATGCAATCGGGTTTTACCCTGATCGAGCTGATCATGGTGATCGTGATCCTGGGTGTGCTGGCGGCCACGGCTGCGCCGCGTTTCCTGGATCTGCAGTCGGACGCACGGGCCGCAGCAGTAGATGGCCTGGCCGGTGGTCTGAAGTCGGCTGGCTCGATCACCTACGCGGCTTGTCTGCTTGATGCTGCTTGTGACCAGTCGGCCGCGACTTCCAGCGCCAGCGTGGGTGGGCAATCCATCGCCGTTGCTTATGGCTGGCCGACCGCAGCCTCCATCGACACCGCTGCAGATGTCACGCTGGGTAATTTTACGGCAGCGACTTCAGGTACCGCGCGTACCTATACCCTGGCTGCTAACTGCCTGGTGACCTATACCGAGGCAGCCAGTGCTGGCGCAACCGCCACTGTCACAGTGGACAAGAGCAGCTGCTGATCCTGACTCCCGATTGATTTGGGAATAGGAGCGGGGTCGGCTGCCAGCAGTGGCGCCGGCCCTGCCACTTTTCAGTGATGCGTGAGATTGTGTGGTCTCCCAGCAAGGCGGCTTCGCCAAGGTGCGCACGCGGCTTCAGCTTTATTGAGCTGGTGACGGTACTCCTCCTGATGAGTGCCTTGGCGGTACTCGTCTATCCTCGTCTGGCCTCCGTCGAAATCGAAGAGGCCGCCTTCGAGCAACAACTCCTCAATGCCCTGCGTTATGCCCACAAGCAGGCGATGAATTCCGGCTGCGCGATCCGAGTCGAGGTGCGCGCGGCCTCCAACGACTACGGTGTCTACCTGCGCGACGACGCCACGGCGAACAGCTGCGGCAGCGCGGGCTTTGGCAGCAATCCCCTGCCCGATCCCGCGGGCGGGGTGTACGCGGGCAGCGCCCCGGATGGCGTGACCATCAGCAGCGGGCTGGCCTTCACCTTCGATGGCCTCGGCCGGCCGCAGCCCGCCGGCGGCAGCATGACCTTCAACGGCCGCAGCATCGTGGTCGAGAGCGAGACGGGGTACGTGTATGCCCCATAGTCCGCGTCAGTCCGGCTTCACCTTCATCGAGCTGGTGATCTCCATCGTGATCATCGCGGCCGCCGTCGGCGGCATCATGGTGACGGTGGCCAATACCGTGGCGCGCAGCGTCGACCCCATGATCCAGACGCAGGCCATCATCCTCGCCCAGGGCTACCTGGACGAGGCCCTGCTGCGGCCCTACGCACCGGGGCCGGCGACCTGCAGCGACCCGGACGGCGCACGCGACCAGTTCGACGACGTGGCCGACTACGGCTGCGTGAACAACCCGAACGGACCGCGCGACCAGTACGGCAACCAGCTGCCCGGACTGGCGGACTACAACGTCAGCATGAGCGTGACGGATGCCAGCCTGGGCGGCGTGGCGACCCGGCGCGTGGAGGTGCGCGTCACCCACGACAGCCAGGGCATCGACATCCGCCTGGCCGGACACCGGGCAAGCTACTGATGCGCAAAGGCAGCTACACAACGTTCGTAGGAGCGCCGCAAGGCGCGATCCTGCGTGCGCATCAAAGGCATTATCGCGCCTTGCGGCGCTCCTACGAGGGGTCGAGCCAGCGCGGCTTCACGCTCATCGAGATGGTCATCGTCATCACCATGCTGGGTGCGCTGCTGGCCCTGGGCGGGGTGTTCATCGTCCAGCCGTTTGAGGCCTACGAGGACGTCGCCCGCCGCGCGCGGCTGGTGGACGTGGCCGAGACGGCGATGATGCGCATGACCCGCGAGACGCGCATGGCCCTGCCCAACAGCGTGCGCATCACCAGTAGCAGTAGCGACCCGCGACACGCGCTGGAATTCCTGGCCACCGCCACGGGCGGGCGTTATCGCCAGCAGGTGGACGACACCGGCGCCGGCGACCCGCTGGACCGCACGCTGGCCGCCGACAGCTTCGACGTGCTCGGCGGTCTGCAGGGGGCGGTGGCGGTCGGCTCGCAACTGGTGATCTACAACACGGGCGATCTGGGACTCGATGCCTACAAGGGCGACAACAGCGCCCCTATCACGGGCGTCGGCGCGGCCAGCCTGAGCTTCGCCAAGGGGTCCGCGCCCGCCTTTCCCGCCGACTCGCCGCAGGCGCGCTTCTACGTGGTGACGGGGCCGGTGAGCTTCGTCTGCGATGCCGACAGCGGCACCCTGCGCCGCTATGCCGGTTATCCCATTCAGGCCACACAGCCGGTGAGCGATGCCGCCCTCGGTGGCGCCGGTGCCCTGCTCGCGGACAACGTGAGCAACTGCGGTACGGCCTTCACCTACAACGACGGCGGTGGCAGCCGCAACGGCCTGGTGACCTTCCGGCTCACGATCACCGAGGACGGCGAACGGGTCTCGCTGCTGCAACAGGCCCATGTGCTGAACATCCCATGATGAACGGACCCGGCAGACAACGCGGATTCAGCCTCTTCGTCGCGATCTTCCTGATCACGTCGATCCTGGTGATTGCGGTGATCTCCGCCTCCACGCTGACCTCGCGCAGCATCAGCACCGCGCAGGGCCTGCTCGCCGCGCGCGTGTACTATGCGGCAAAGAGCGGGCTGGACTACGCGACCGCACAGGTCCTGCCCGCCGGTCAGGGTTGCGGCAACGTGGGTGGCTCGGTGACGGTGGAGGGTATCAGCGTCACCCTGGGCTGCAGCGAGGCGACCATCAGCCAGGGAACGGAGAGCATCGCCGTCTACCAGCTCAGCGCCCAGGCCAGCACCGGCAACCTGAACGACGGCACCTTCGCCTCGCGCAACCTGCGCGCCACCGTGAGCGGGCAGCCGTGAGGGATTCGACCATGTACAGACGCCTGTTCCAGATCGCCATCGCGCTGCTCCTGCTGCTGGCTGGCAGCGTATCGGCGGATGTCCTGCTGCAGGGCAGCCAGCACATCGGTGACGACGATGACCTGGCCGGCACCTTCCAGCCCGCCGACCCGGTCTACCGGGATCGCCATATCGCCTATCCCTCGCGTTTCGAACTGACCACCACCACCACCATTACGGCCGTCGAGCTGCAGGGGCTGGTGTGGGAGCAGCAGAGCCGTGCCACTCTGCAGGTGCGCATAAACGGCGCCTTGCAGGGGACCGGGGGGCAGGGTGCGAACAACGTGGTACTGGATGCCGCGTTGACGCTGCCGGCTGGTGTGCACAGCCTCTCGGTCGATGCCGGTTGCCTGAACAACGGTGGCCAGTCCGTGGACTGTAGTGCCGGTTCGGCACGAAGCGAAAACGACATTTCGTTTACTGGCATCAGGCTGATCAGCGCCGAGACCTCTACCTCCATCAATCTCAACCGGCGTCGTCATGTGGGCGATAACGCGGATCCCGGTACCGGCGGGTTCTTCTGCCAGGTCTTCGGTGTCGGCTGTACGCCGGATTTCTATGACCGTACTGCAGGTGAACAGCCCAATTATTATCCGGATGCCACCGAAGGCAACTCGATCGATATCCCGTTCACGGTAAACGTCGGCGGTGTGGCCTCGGTGGTCACCTTCTATGAAGTACGTGAAGTGGATGCGTCCTTGAATGTACTGATCGATGGGGCATCCATCGGTTCGATCAATGCGGATGGCACGGTGGTGTTGCCGACAAACCGGGTTTTATCGGCAGGCGCTCATGTGCTGACGGTCGAGAGCACCCTGGCCGGCACGGGCGATTACGATGACGTGTCCTGGGACGACATCATCATCAGCGTCGATACGGTCGAGCTGTCGTACTTCGAGATCGACGTGGGGGCCGGGAACGCCAGTACCTGTTTCCCGCGCGAGATCGCCATCTCGGCCCGCGATGCCCTGGGCAACGTGGTCACCGACTACACGGGCACGGTCACGCTGGCCACTTCCAGCGGCCACGGGGACTGGCTGCCGGGCGGCAGCGATCCGGCGCTGGGTGTGCTGGACAACGGCGCCGGGGACGACGGCGTGGCCAGTTATACCTTCGATGCGAACGACGATGGTTCCATCACGCTGCTTCTTTCGAACAGCCATGCAGACAACCTGGCCGTGACCGTTACGGATGCGGGGGCGGCGGTGTCCAGCACCTCGGCCGTGGTGGCGTTTCGCGACAACGCCTTCGTCATCACGCCGCAGACCTGCACGGGCGCGAGCTGCGCGGTGCCGGCGGGCAGCGCCGAGGTGGTGGCCGGCCGGCCGCATGCCTTCGAGGCGGCGGTGTGGCGGCGCGATGCCACCAGTGGCGACTGCGCCATCGCCACCGGCTATGCCGGCAACCAGGCCCTGAAGCTGTGGCGTAACCTCGATGCCCAGGACCCGGGTGGCGCGGCGCCCACGGTGGGCGGTGCCGTGCTGCCGACCGCGACGCCGGCAGCAACCAACGTCACGGTGAACTTCACCAACGGTCTCGGCAGCTTCGTGCTCGACACCACGGACGTGGGCCGCTACGACCTCGCCCTGCTGGACGATGCCAGCGGGTTTGCCGTGGACGAGAACGGCAATCCGCGTCCCATCGAGGGCGGCTCGCCGACCCTGACCGTGCGCCCGTTCGCGCTCGGCTATCCCGCCATCGCCGCGGGCGCGCTACCCAATCCCGGTGGAACGGCCACGACCGGCGCCGGCTTCGTCGCCGCGGGCGATGCCTTCGAGCTGACGCTGGGGGCCTATCGCTGGCAGGCCGGTGACGATGCCGACAACAACGGTCTGCCCGATACCGGTGTGGACGTGACCGACAACGGGATCACGCCGGCCTTCGCCTGGGACGTGCAGCAGACGGCGCTGCTCGACACCCCGGCCTCGGGGACGGCCGGGGTGCTGGGCGGCGACGTGACGGTGGCGGCGACAGGCTTTGCCGGCGGGGCGATCGATGCCAGCGTGCGTTACAGCGAGGTCGGCAGCCTGCGCATCGATGCCCTGGCCAACGGTTACCTGGGCAGCGGGGTCGCGGTGACGGGGCGCAGCCCGGTGATCGGCCGCGTGTATCCCGCCGATTTCGAACTGCAGGGCGGCAGCCTCACACCGGGTTGTGCCGGGGCCTACACCTACATGGACCAGCCGGCGCTGGGCATCGCCTACACCCTGGCGGCACGCAACCGCGCGGGCCAGGTGACTGTGAACTATGCCGGCGATCCGGCCGATGCGGGGCGGCCCTACAACGTGGGCACGGTGGCCTTCGCCGCGGAGAACGACGACGACGGCATCGACCGCGCCCCGCGCCTGTTCGCGGCACCCGGCGCGACCTGGGCGGCCGGCATCCTCGACGTCTCCGACCCGGCGGCCCGTTTTGCCCGGCTCGCCGATCCGGACGGTCCTTTCGAGGATCTCGTCATCGGCCTGCGCGTGGCCGATCCCGACGGGGTGGTTGTCGCCGCGCCCGACATGAATCCCGTTACCACCGGCGACTGCACGCTGGATGGCAGCTGCGATGCCCGCGCCATCGACACCACCGCGCTGCGCTATGGCCGGCTAGAGGCCGCGAACGTGGCGGGCAGCGAGGCGGCAACACTCACCATGCCGGTGCGCAGCCGCTATTTCCTCAACGGCGCCTTCGTCACCAGCACCCAGGATGCCTGCACCACGCTGGCGGTCAGCGACCTCGTGCTATCCAATGCGGCGGCCAGCGATGTGCGCAGCGGGACCATCGCCATCGGCGGCGGCAGCACCAGCGTCAGCCTCGTGAACCCCACGGCCGTGGCCGGCGTACTCGATGCGGCATTCACCGCGCCGGGCCCCGGCAATACCGGTTACGTGGATGTCTTCATCGACCTCTCGACGGCCACCGGCGCCGATGCCCCCTGGCTCGCCTACGACTGGGACAACAACCCCCTCACCCCCGACGAAGGCCCCCGCGCCCGCGCCACCTTCGGCGTCTATCCCGGCAACGAGGGCCAGATCTATCTGCGGGAGGAGTATTGAGGGGCACAGCGGAGCATCCGGTGCGGGGCATTGCAGCGGTGGTGCGTCGCGTCACGGGGTGGGGGGATGCCGTCCGTTGTCCGTTGTGGCAACCATAGGGCGGCCCGTGGCCGCCGACACGAGCTTTAGCGTCCGCATCATGGCGGGCCGTGCCCGCCCTATGGCGCAGTCGCAGCGCCCGGCTGATCGGTGCATAGGGCGGCCCATGGCCGCCGTTCAAGGAGGCAAGGATGCCCAATTATCGTCGCAGCTATGCGGGTACCGTTTGGTTCTTCACGGTGGTCACCCACCGGCGCTACCCGTTGTTCCTGGATCCGGTTGCTCGCGTCTGTCTGCGGACGGCCGTTGGCGAGTGCCGCGGACGATTCCCCTTCCAGATCGATGCCTGGGTATTGTTGCCCGATCATCTCCATGCCGTGTGGACCTTGCCGGAGACGGATACGGATTATTCGCGCCGCTGGAGTGTGATCAAGCGGCGCTTCAGCCAGCGGTATCGGCATGCCGGCGGGCACGGCCCGCCCTATTGGCAGATGCGCTTCTGGGCACACCGCGTCGATGATTCGGGCGATTATCGACATCACCTCGATTACATCCATTTCAACCCGGTGAAACACCGCCTGGTGACAGCGGTTGAAGAATGGCCGTGGTCGACATTCCACCGCCATGTGGAGGCGGGTATTTATCCGCATGATTGGGGTGGCGCCGCCCCGGGTTTTCCGCCCGGCACAGGCCACGAATAGGGAGGCCCGTGGCCGCGGTGGCGAGATATGGCATTTGTCATGGCGGGCACGGCCCGCCCTATGGAACAGCCGCAGCGCCCGTTGATCGGTGCATAGGGCGGCCCGTGGCCGCCGACACGATGTGCTTCCTCATCCGTGCCCGACCGCCGGGTCGTCGTCCATGTCGAGTTCGTGGATCTTGCGGGTGAGGGTGTTGCGGCCCCAGCCGAGCAGGCGGGCGGCGTCCTGGCGGCGGCCGCCGGTCTTGCGCATGGCGGCGAGGATCATGATGCGTTCGAATTCCGGGGTGGCGACGTCGAGCAGGCCCTCGGCGCCGCGGGCGAGCTGCTGGTCGGCCCACTGGGCCAGCGACTGCTGCCAGTTGCCGGCCGGTGCACCGCCCTCGCCCTGCTTGAGTTCCGGGGGCAGGTCGTCGAGCAGGATCTCGCGGCCGGAGGCCATCACGGTGAGCCAGCGGCAGGTGTTCTCCAGCTGGCGCACGTTGCCGGGCCAGTCCAGGCGGGAGAGGAAGTCGAGCACCTCGGGTGAGGGCGTCTTGGTCTCCACGCCCAGCTCCATGGCGGCGCGCTTGAGGAAATGGGTGAGCAGCAGGGGGATGTCCTCGCGGCGTTCACGCAGCGAGGGCACGTGGATGCGGATCACGTTCAGGCGGTGGAACAGGTCCTCGCGGAACAGCCCCTGCTTCACCCGCTCCTCCAGGTTCTGGTGGGTGGCGGCGATGATGCGCACGTCCACCTTCACCGGGGTGTGGCCGCCGACGCGGTAGAACTCGCCGTCGGCCAGTACGCGCAGCAGGCGGGTCTGCAGCTCGGCCGGCATGTCACCGATCTCGTCCAGGAACAGGGTGCCGCCGTCGGCCTGCTCGAAGCGTCCGCGACGCTGGGTCTGGGCGCCGGTGAAGGCCCCCTTCTCGTGGCCGAACAGCTCGGACTCGAGCAGGTCCTTGGGGATGGCGGCGGTGTTGAGCGCGATGAAGGGCTGGTCGGCGCGCGGGCTGTGGCGGTGCAGGGCATGGGCCACCAGCTCCTTGCCGGTACCGGACTCGCCGTTGATGAGCACGGTGATGTTGGAACGGCTCAGGCGGCCGATGGCGCGGAACACCTCCTGCATGGCCGGCGCCTCGCCGATGATCTCGGGCATGGGGCCGGAGGTGGTCTCGGCCGCCTCGGCCTTCTCGCGGCGCAGCTGGCAGGCGCGCTTGGCCAGTTCCACCGCCTCCTCCACGTCGAAGGGCTTGGGCAGGTACTCGAAGGCCCCGCCCTGGTAGGCCGCCACCGCGCTGTCGAGATCGGAGTGGGCGGTCATGATGATGACCGGCATCTCCGGGTGGTCGTGGTGGATGCGCTCCAGCAGGTCGAGACCGTCCATGCCGGGCATGCGGATGTCGGTCATGATGGCATCCGGCTCGTCGTGTTCCAGCGCCGCCAGCACGGGGGCCGCACTCTCGTAGCTGACGACCTCGATATCGGCCTTCTGCAGGGCGCGTTCCAGCACCCAGCGGATGGATCGGTCGTCGTCGATTACCCAGACACGTTCATGTGTGCTCATGGTCTACCTCCGCGGTCTCTCGCGGTTCAGGTGGTGGCCGGCGGTACGGGTTCCACCGGCAGCAGGATGGTGAATTGGGTGCGCCCGGGGCGCGATTCATATTCGATCAGGCCGCCGTGCTGGTTGATCAGCGACTGGGCGATGGACAGCCCCAGGCCCGTGCCCTCGGCCTTGCCCGAGACCATGGGGAAGAAGACCTTTTCGCGGATCTCTTCCGGGATGCCGGGGCCGTCGTCGATGACGTCGATGCTGGCCACCAGCTTGTGACGGGTCTGGCCGATGGTGTACTGGCGCTGGACGCGCGTGCGCAGGGTGATGGTGCCGGTATCGCCGACGGCATGGACGGCATTGCGCACCAGGTTGAGCACCACCTGGATGAGCTGGTCGCGGTCGCCGGCGACCGGCGGGATGCTCGGGTCGTAGTCGGTGACCAGATGCACGTCCGGCGGGGCCTCGACGCCCACCAGGCTGCGCACGTGTTCCAGCACCTCGTGGATGTTGATCTCGCGGATGCGCGGCAGGCTGTTGGGGCCGAGCATGCGGTCGACCAGGTTCTGCAGGCGGTCGGCCTCGCCGATGATGATGCGGGTGTATTCCTTGAGCTCCTCGTCGTCGAGCTCGTTCTCCAGCAGCTGCGCGGCGCCGCGCAG